>JABJKH010000091.1 GCA_018660465.1 Rhodospirillaceae bacterium | reverse complement strand
TTGATCGTTTCGAAGGTCATATTCTCGGGCACTAAAGCCTCGGCCAACGGCGAGGTCTGAATTCACCTTTAGGATGGCGGCGTCTTTGCAGGATGATTTATCAATGTCCCATTGGGTCGTCGGAAGACCTGGATGTTCCCACCTAAATTTCTCGGCGCAGGCGCCTAAGATCAAGGCTGCGGCCATCAGGGTCGGGAACTTTGGAGTCATTTTTGTCGTGCTAATACGTGGCGCAGGAACGCGACATTTTCAGGCGAATTCCATTCAATTGCACCAACGATGCGCCCGACTTCCATGCCGTTTGGATTGATAAGAACCGTGGTCGGTAGGCCGCGAATGCTCAACCGCCGGAGAACTTTGCGATTTTTATCGATAAGAACTGGCATGTGACGAATTGCATTTATTTTATAAAACTTCTTCGACAATCGTAGCGCATCGCGGTCGACGGAAAGCGCAAGTACATCAATTCCCTCTTTCTTTAGCAGCGCATGCAGGCGGTCGAGATCGGGCATTTCCTTGACGCAGGGTGCACACCATGTCGCCCAGAAATTCAAAACAACCCCCCGTCCTTTGTATTCAGAAATTGCCAACGGCTTATCATCTACATCGTAAAACACCAATTTGGGGACTAGTCGAATAGGATCTGTCGCTTGAAAATTACGCGGCGCTTTCGGCAAATTTGAAGAAGTTATCGAGTTTTTAACCGCTTCTGCGCTTGCATGTGGGGACGATATGGCCAAAATCGCCGAAATTGCCAATATCGCCGATATTGATATGAGGCTGCGGTATAATTTTGTTCTCAACTCAAATACTCCAATGGTTTAGTCATGAGCGGTAAATCACCTAAAGAGTCCAGCGCGATGTGGGGCGGCCGGTTCGATGCAGGGCCTGCTGCGGTTATGGAAGAAATTAATGCGTCCATTGATTTCGATAAGCGCCTCTACGCCCAGGATATTGCCGGCTCTAAAGCCCATTGCGCGATGCTTGTCGCCCAAGAAATTATTTCCGAAGAAGACGGCACCGCCATCCTCGATGGTCTAGATAAAGTAATGTCGGAGATCGAAAAAGGCCAGTTCACGTTCTCGAGAGCGCTTGAAGATATTCATATGAACATCGAATCGCGCTTGTCTGAGTTGGTCGGCGATGCTGCGGGACGGCTGCATACGGCGCGGTCGCGCAATGATCAGGTGGCGACAGACCTCAGGCTCTGGGTGCGGGATGCACTGGATTCGCTGGATGCAGGCTTGAAAGATTTACAGGCGGCCTTAATCGACCAAGCGGAAACCCACGCCGAAACGGTGATGCCCGGCTTCACCCATTTGCAAGCCGCCCAACCGGTGACGTTGGGCCATCACATGCTGGCCTATGTGGAAATGTACGGTCGGGATCGCAGCCGGGTTGCGGATTGTCGGAAACGGATGAATGAAAGCCCATTGGGATCAGCGGCATTGGCCGGGACTTCGTTTCCCATCGATCGGGAAATGACGGCGCAAGCGTTGGACTTTGATCGGGCGTGCGCGAATTCCTTGGACGGCGTGTCAGATCGGGACTTTGCGTGTGAATTTTTGAGCGTTGGCGCATTGCTGGCGGTTCATCTATCTCGGCAGGCGGAGGAGATCGTGATTTGGTGCAGCGACCAGTTTGGATTTGCGTCGTTGTCTGACGCGTTTTCCACTGGTAGTTCGATCATGCCGCAAAAGCGCAATCCAGATGCAGCAGAACTGGTGCGGGCCAAGGCGGGCCGGGTCGTTGGTGCCTTGAATGGCTTGTTGATGGTGATGAAGGGCCTGCCGCTTGCCTACGGCAAAGACATGCAAGAAGACAAGGAACCGGTGTTTGATGCAGCGGATACGCTCGCACTTGGCGTGACCGCGATGGCTGGCATGATCAGGGATATTTCCTTTGATACCGATCGGCTGAGGGCCGCTTCAGGCAAGGGCTTTACGACGGCGACGGATTTGGCCGACTGGTTGGTGCGGGTTCTTGGCATGCCCTTTAGGCAAGCGCATCATGTCACGGGGACGATTGTTAAGTTGGCCGAAGGTAAGGGCTGTGGGCTTGAAGATTTGAGCTTGGCAGATATGCAATCGGTTGAAGCTGGCATTACGGAGGATGTTTTTGATGTTCTGGGCGTGGATAATTCGGTAAAAAGCCGTACCAGCTTAGGCGGCACAGCGCCTGAAAACGTTCGGCGCGCTGTTGCGGAAGCCCGCAAACGGTATTTAGAATAGAGGCCATGAAACAGTTATTAAAACCAGGGATCTGGCGAAAGGCGCTGTTGGTGGCGCTGGTGGTGGTTATGGCCTCGCCGCTGGTGGGCTGTGGGCGTAAATCTGCACCGGAGCCACCTGAAGACTCAAAATTTCCCAGGATCTATCCAACTCAGTAATGGCCGACCCAGTAAGGGGTCACCCAAAAAGGAAATTCCGTGGACCATTTTATCTATAAAAACGGCGGCTTGTGCGCCGAAGATATACCTTTGGAACGACTGGCTGATGAAGTCGGAACGCCGTTCTATTGCTATTCGACGGCGACGTTGGAACGGCATTATAACGTCTTCGCCGACGCCTTTAAGGGGGTTGATGCCTTGGTCTGCTTCGCGGTTAAGGCAAATTCCAATATCGCCGTCCTAAAAACTCTGGCGCAGCAGGGTGCGGGCGCAGACGTCGTTTCCAGTGGAGAGTTAAAGAGGGCCTTGGTAGCGGGCGTGCCCGCGGACCGAATTGTTTTTTCCGGCGTCGGTAAGACCCGAGAAGAACTGGCGGATGCGCTGAAAGCTGGGGTTATGCAGATCAACGTTGAGTCCGAGCCGGAACTGGAAGCCTTGAACGAGGTCGCACAATCTTTGGGTGTGCAGGCACCGGTTTCAATTCGCATTAATCCGGACGTTGATGCAAAGACTCACGCCAAGATCACCACGGGGCTCAGCGAAAATAAATTCGGTATCGAATGGACGCGAGCGCATGAAGTTTATTCCCGTGGCCGCGACATGGCGGGGATTGATCTTGTGGGGGTGGCTGTTCACATCGGCTCCCAGCTCACTGATTTAACGCCATTTAAGAATGCCTATTTGCGGATGCGAGACTTGGTAGCGATGCTTCGGTCCGATGGTCATAACATTAGGCGTCTTGATTTGGGCGGTGGCTTGGGCATTCCTTACGATGGCAGTGAGACCCCCAGTCCGCAGGCCTATGCCGATGTTATCAAAGACACGGTGGGGGACCTGAATTGTCGGATCATGTTGGAACCAGGGCGCGTCATTGCCGGTAACGCCGGCATTCTGGTAACCCGGGTGGTTTATGTGAAAGAAGGGGCAACACGGACGTTTGTTATTGTCGATGCGGCAATGAACGATCTGATGCGCCCGTCTCTCTACGAAGCGTATCACGCCATTGTTCCGGTCGCTGAGCCGTCTTCTGATGCAGAACATACAGAAGTGGATATTGTCGGCCCAATTTGCGAAACCGGCGATACCTTTGGCGCAAAACGACCGATGCCGACGTTAAAGGCAGGTGATCTATTGGCGGTTCGAACTGCTGGCGCGTATGGTGCTGTCATGTCTGGGACGTATAATACGCGCCCTCTGGTTCCCGAAATTTTGATTAAGGGCGATGAATTCACAGTTGTGCGCCGTCGCCAATCTGTGGATGATATGTTAGCGATGGAGGCACTGCCCGACTGGGCTGACTAAATCGGGCTAACTAAAGGTGCAATGTCTGAAAAGGGCGACAGGATGCACGGAGACAAACGGCCCCGTTACGGCTTTAAGCTTTTTCTGGCACAAAGTGCGCTTTTGTGGGAGCGCCTCTGGGTCCGGCTCTGGCCGGTCGCCGGAATTCTTGGCACGTTCATCGCCCTCTCGCTGCTAGATGTCTTCCCGCTCCTACCGGGGTGGGCCCATACTTTCCTGTTGGTCCTGTTCGCCGGAGTCTTTTTATTGACCTTCTGGCGGGGACGCCGAGGGTTTCGGCGAATTAGTTTAGCTCAGGCTCGACGGCGCCTTGAACAGGACAGTGGCCTCACCCACCGCCCCCTTGCAGCCCTTGATGACGACATTGCCGTTGGACGCGGCGATGCCGTGTCAGAGGCGTTGTGGCGGGTACACAAGGACCGTATGGCCAAAGCCGCGAAAATGCTGCGGGTCCGAATCCCATCCCCGAAGCTTATCAGGCGCGATCCTTATGCCGTGCGGATGCTTGTCCTGCTGTTGCTCTTTGTCGGATTGTCAGCCGGTCGATTGGACCCGCTGGCACGATTCGAGCGGGCCCTTATTCCCAGTTTTAAAGATTTGACCGCCCAGGCCTTAAATCTAGAAGTTTGGATTACACCGCCTGCCTATACCCGCGCTGCACCAATTTTTTTCAAGATCACGCCAAATTCCGGGAAAGCCACCGCGGACAGAAAATTACCGCCCGCTGATACAACACCGAAAAAAATAACGGTTCCTGCGGGCAGTGCTGTGTTGGCGCAGCTCTCTGGCCTGGCAGGGGTACCTAAACTTAAAATTGGCGGCGCGATTGAAAACTTTGATGCTTTGGAGACAGGAACTGAGGGCGGTGGCTTTAGAGGTGAAGGTGTTATTGAGAGCGGTGATCGTTTAGCGATTGTCACCGGCGATAAAGAAATTATTGGCTGGCCGATGGAGGTGGTGCCTGACATGGCACCTGAAATCGCTTTTGATACGCCGCCAGGAAAAACCGAGCGTTCGCATCTTAAAATCGGGTATGTGGCAAAAGACGATTACGGCCTCGCGCGCGTAGGGGCGGTTATTCGCTTATCGGAATCTGTGTCGAAAACCGTCAAGCCCATTGGCGATGAAGAAATCAAGCTGACTTTGCCGTTGCCGGCCCCAGGGGCGACCAAAGACAAACGCAATGTGGTGCGGGACCTAACCGCACACCCGTGGGCGGGGATGCCGGTGGTTATTCAATTGGAAGCGGTTGATGGCCGGGGGCAAAAGGGTCTGAGCGACGATGTTGCCATGCTCTTGCCGCAGCGAACGTTCAATCATCCCGTTGCCCGCGCCATTGTCGAACAACGTCGGAAATTGGTGACACCGTCGTTAACTGTTCGGGCAGATGTCATTTCGCGTCTCGACGAAATTTTAACCCGGCCCAAGCATTTCTTTGATGACACGGTTGTCTATTTGGCGCTGAGCGTCGCTAAGTCGCGCTTGGCTCAGTCGTGGACGCCTAAGTCCATTACGTCGATCATAAATTTACTTTGGGATACGGCATTGCGACTTGAGGACGGAAACCTGTCCATTGCAGAGCGGGATCTACGGCGCCGCCAAGACGCCCTGATGAAGGCGCTGCGCAAAGGCGCCAGCCAGAAAGAAATTGATCGCCTGATGGATCAAGTCCAGAAGGCGTTGCAAAAATATTTTTCGGCGCTTCGCCAACAATTGGAAAAGCAAGGCGTCATGAATCGTCCGTTGGACCCCAGCACGCGGCTGCTGCGCAATGGCGATATTCAGCGGATGATCGAACGCGCCCGCGAATTGGCGAAGACGGGTTCGATCAAGGCTGCCCAACGTTTGTTAAAGCAGGTTCAGCGTATGCTGCGAAACCTTCAGGCGGGGATGCGGCCAGGTGGCAAGGCTGGAAAACGCCAACAGCAGGCGCGGAAGTTGATGGATTCGCTGCGTAATTTGACCCAAGGCCAGCAAAAACTCCTCAATCGAACCTACCGTCGGCTGCGGCTTGGCAATCAGGGCCAAGGAAAAGGTGAAAAAGGTAAGGGGAAGAAACAGGGTGCCAATCCTGGAGGTGAACCACCCTTGAGTGAGTCACAAAAGGACGCCGCCCCGCAAGAAGCCCTACGGCGTAAGCTTGGCGGTCTGATGGTCGGGTTTGATGAATTGCTTGGTAGCTTTCCGCGCCAACTGGGTCGGGCGGAGCGGGCAATGCGCAACGCGACGCGGTCCCTGAAAGCGAACCGACAAGGGCCGGCCATGGCGGCACAGTCAGAGGTGCTGGAACAACTGCGTCGGGTTAGAAGTGGTGTTTCCCGCCAAATGATGGCTCGCCGACAGGGCAGAGGCATCAGAGGCCAAGTCGGCGGTCCCCGTCTAAAAGGTGTGCGCCGCCCTGAAGAAGAACCTTTTGGCCGCTTGGAAGATGATGAGACAGGCCTGGGTGTGGATGATTTGGGGGGCATACCCGACGAACAGGACGTTCAACGGGCGCACAAAATTCTGCGTGAACTTCGCCGTCGTGCGGGGGATCAGCAAAGATCAAAGATTGAACTGGATTATATAGAGCGACTGCTGCGGCAGTTTTAAGGCCTTGATCATCACCTAATGAGCGGCCGACTATTTCTCTTTACCTTCGTCTGATGCCGGATCAATAAAGTTAATATTGACCTTCCGCGCAATCCCCGGCTTTTCAAACTTTTTCGATGTGAAGCTTATGGTCTCATTGGCGCGTAGAGATTGTTTTATAGGTAGGATATCAACCGAAGTAATTGGATTGCCCTCTGCGTCTCCTAACGTTATGCGAATCGCTGGAAGTACCTGACGCTTGTCCGTGGTGTTCGTGACCTTCCCCTTAACCGTCAGGAAATCTTTCCCGTTTACGACATCGGGTTCGTATTTGATGTCCTTAAGATCCAACCCTTCGCCTATATCATGACCGCCAAAGTCGAGCATACCCAGGACCGGGTCCAGTGCTGAATAGACGGGGGCCACTGCCGGGACCATGGCGATAATTTGCTTCTTCGCAAAGATTACTCCGCCCAAGATGGCAAAGATTAGGATGACGACACCAATGGCGATTTTCTTGCCAAGCCCCATGCCGGAATCATCTTCAAACCGCATCTCCGGCCCTGTCAGCGATTGCGGAAGGGGTTCCGGATCAGGAATGTCTTCGGGGTCAATTTCCAAGTCATCTAAATCGCCGTCATCTAAATCGTCGGAGCCGACCGTGGATTCGATGGGTTCTATGTCATCATCGGTGCCAAGCATCTCATCCAGTTCTTCCTGCGAGAGCTCTATTTCCTCTTCCTCTGGTTCCGGCTCGGGTTCCGGCTCCGGCTCTGGTTCCGGCTCTGGTTCCGGCTCCGGCTCTGGCTCGGGTTCTGGCTCGGGTTCTGGAATGGGCTCTGGTTCCGGAATTGGCTCTGGCTCTGGCTCCGGCTCGGGAACGGGCTCAGGAATCGGCTGGGGCTCAGGGACTTGGGCGACCGGTGCCGGCTGCGGAACGGGTTGCGGCTGCGGTGCGTATTGGGGTTGCGGCGCGTACTGAGGCTGCTGTGCGTATTGAGGTTGCGGCGCATACTGGGGCTGCGGCGCCTGTTCAACAGGGGCTTGGACCCACTTATAACTGCAATTAGAACACCGTACGGTTTTACCCGATGGTGCCAACAGTTGTATGTCTATGGCGTATCGTGTCGAACACGAGGCGCAATTTATAATCATGGGTCGCCCGCGATAATTAACAACGAGTCATGTTAACTTCCTGCTATTTATAGGCATTTGAGAATCACAACGCAAGAGAAGGCGTATTCTCGATCCTGGACGCCCCTGCTAGTGCCGTGTCATTGTGCGGTTAGAATTTACGGATACAGTTTAAAAAATGGACGAGATAGAGAGCGTAATCCGGTTTGAGAACGTTGGCCTAAGATATGGTCTAGGGCCTGAAGTTCTGCGGGATATCTCATTTGAGCTTGGCACCGGTTCGTTCCATTTCCTTATTGGGGAAAGTGGCGCAGGCAAGTCGTCTTTGCTTAAGTTAATGTACTTGGCATTGAAGCCTTCACGGGGGTTAATTTCGCTATTCGGGCGAGACATCGCAACCACCCCAAGAGTTGATCTTCCGGCGTTAAGGCGGCGAATCGGCGTTGTCTTCCAAGAATTTAGACTGCTGGAGCATCTTTCAACGTTCGATAATGTGGCTTTGCCTTTGCGTGTAGCTGGGATCAGGGAAGCCGATGTGCAGACGCATGTAGCCGAGCTTTTAAGTTGGGTCGGTCTCAAAGATCACATGAAGTCCCGTCCACCGACCTTATCGGGCGGACAGCAGCAGCGGGTTGCAATTGCGCGGGCTGTCATTGCCCGTCCCAAAATTTTGCTGGCTGACGAGCCGACTGGAAACGTCGATGATAAAATGGCGCTTCGCCTGATGCATTTGTTCGACGAACTAAACAAACTCGGCACGACCGTCATTATCGCCACCCACAACGAACACCTCGTGAAGAACTTGGGCCACCCTTGTTTGGTCCTGGAAGCGGGAAATTTGGTCACAACGGAATCGACTTCCGAGAACAATTCGACCTCAGCGGCAGAAACAAAAAGCAATCACCGGTCTGGGACTGCGGCCTAAAATGTTGACGAAATTTTTAGGCCGTCGTGCCGATTTGCCCTTGGACCGGGACTCGCTCGGGCGCTATCTGCCATTTTTAATCGCGTTCATGGTCTATTTGGCGATTATGGCGCTTATGGGCTTGGCTGTTCTGAATGCGCTGACGGAAAAATGGGACAAAGGCGTTGCCGGAACTCTAAGCGTTCAGATCGCCCCGACCGACACACCTTCGCAAGACGCGGTTCTTCTTCAGGCTGTGCTTCGAGCAGTACGCGCGACCGATGGGGTGGCCAGTGCCGAACCCTTAAGCAAAGGACGCATATTTGCGCTATTGGAGCCATGGCTGGGCGCTGTGAGCGGGTCAGAGGAACTGCCGATCCCAGCTTTAATCGATGTGAAGTTGAAGCCGGGAGTGCAAATTGATGTCGCAGCGCTTAGCAAACGGGTCTCCGCAATTTCGCCGGGGATCTCAGTCGATGACCACCGGGTTTGGCTGGACCAGCTTGTTCGTCTTTTGCGGACCATTGAAGGGTTGGCGGCGTTGGTGCTGGCCTTGATCACCGTTGCTACCGTGGGCACGGTCGTCTTTACGACGCGCACAAGCCTGGCGGTTCATCAGGGCGCGATAGAGGTACTTCACCTGATCGGGGCTCAAGATGTATACGTTGCTGGCCAATTTGCGCACAGGGCCTTGGTTCTGGGTCTCAAGGGCGGTTTCTTGGGTCTCTTGTTGGCAGCGCCGACGCTGTGGGGGATCCGCGCTTTGGCAGAGCAAATGGACTCCGGCCTTATCCCTGAATTCAACATGACCATGGTGCACTGGTCGGCATTGGTTTTTCTGCCGATCATCGTCGCCCTGATCGCGATGCTGACGGCGCGGGTGACGGTCATGCGCAACCTCGGTCGGATGCTGTAGGGGAGCATATGCAGAGATGGCAAGACCGCAGCGTAATAATTCCCTACGACGGTTTTTTTCTGGGCTTCTAGGCATTCTCCTGATTGTCGGATTTGGTTGGGGGATCGGACTGTTTATCTTTGCCGACGCTATTCCAAGCCATGTCGAAAATGCTGAGCCATCGGCGGATGCGATTGTGGTTTTAACTGGAGGCAGTGGTAGATTAAGCGCCGGCCTTAAGTTCTTGGCCGAAAAAAGAGCAAAAAAACTTTTTGTTTCAGGCGTTTATAAGGGAGTGGACGTCAAAAGACTCCTGACGCTTTATCAAAATGCTCCGGCTGAATTAGCGTGTTGTGTGGAAATCGGTGAGGATGCGGCCAACACAGAAGGAAATGCCATAGAAACAGCAGCATGGATTAAAAAACAAAATTACAAGAGTTTGATCATCGTGACCTCGAACTACCATATGCCACGCAGTCTATTGGAATTTCGCTACGCCATGCCAACAGCTGAGTTCTCACCTCATTCAGTTTTACCGGTAACATTTAAACGGGATCGTTGGTGGGCTTGGCCAGGGACTGCGGGTTTGTTAATGAGAGAATACAATAAATATCTGCTGGTGTGGATCCGCCACGCAGGCCAAAAACTTCTCCAGAATAATTAACGGATTAGGTTAAGACATGCAGGCCATTCTTTCGCTTATTTATGTTTTTACATTTATCTCTTGGTCGACGTTTATCGTGATCTTAAATGGGATTCTATTGCCGTTTCCGCGTTCGGTTTCTCAGGCGATTATTCGTGTGTGGATGTACGTGACCATGTGGCTGCTACGGACAA
This sequence comes from Rhodospirillaceae bacterium, assembly GCA_018660465.1. Taxonomy (NCBI): domain Bacteria; kingdom Pseudomonadati; phylum Pseudomonadota; class Alphaproteobacteria; order Rhodospirillales; family Rhodospirillaceae; species Rhodospirillaceae bacterium. The sequence continues at coordinate 73,190 of JABJKH010000091.1, read as the reverse complement.
TTGTCGGCCTTCGCTACGAAATAAGAGGGATGGAAAATATTCCCGATGGGCCAGCAATCTTTGCCAGCAAACACGAATCAGCTTGGGACACAGCGATCTATTATCTGTTGGACCGCGATCCCGCATACATTTTGAAAAAGGAACTGTTGCGAATCCCCCTCTACGGATTAACCCTGCGTAAAGCCGGGCACATTGCTATTGATCGGGCGGGCGGTGCTTCAACGCTTAAGCAAGTTATTCGCGAAACCCGCCGTGCTTTGGGCGAAGGGCGTAAGGTCATCATTTTCCCCGAAGGCACCCGATCATTGCCGGGCCAGCCTGGAACCTATCAACCGGGCGTTGCCGCGATATACAAAGATGCTGATGTTCCGTTGATTCCGGTCGCGGTGAACTCCGGCAGTTTTTGGGGCCGTAGCGGTTACATGAAGTATCCCGGCTGTATTGTTATGGAGGTACTGCCAGCGATACCCCAAGGTCTCGATCGCAAAACTTTTATGAAAGAACTACAGAGCCAAGTTGATGGTGCTTCCGAAAGATTACGGCTTGAAGGAGAAGCAAAATACAGTCTTCAGCCAGCAACTGAAGTTCAAAACAAATAATTATAATGATAGTTATAGTTATTCTTAACTAGAGTTATTTAGACAATATTTGATGCAAAGTTAGCTTTTATTTCCTATAATTTCCCCCGCTTCGTTTGTGGGTGTTAAAACTGGGGATGGTGAAATGAGTAGGAAATTTGGATTTAAAACATTCGTTTGGGCGATTTTACCAATTGTAGTCATTGCCGGTTTGGCAACGTCGGCTCCGGTATTTGCAAAGGATAAAGGCGACATCCTGATCCGGTTGCGCGGCCTATCATTCAATCCGGATGTTGATGGTACGACGGACCAGTTCGGCGGCAGTGCAGGTGTTGATAGCACGGTCATTCCTGAATTGGATTTCAGTTACTTTTTCACTGATAACATTGCGGCGGAGTTAATTTTAGCGACCACTAAAAACCGGGTGAAAGTTGATAACTCGACCCTTGGTGATCTTAATTTGGGAACTGTCCGGTTGTTGCCCCCGACCCTTAGTCTTCAATATCATTTTTTGCCTAAGGGCAGATTAAGTCCGTATTTAGGGGTCGGGCTCAACGGCACCTTCTTCTTTGATGTAGATGCCGGAAGCCAATTTATCGACGTGGATTACACCCATACACTCGGTTACGCCTTTCAGGGCGGGCTCGACGTGAAGATCAATGACAAATGGTCGATCAATTTGGATGTGAAGAAATTTTTCATCGATACGGATATTACCGTTAACGGTGGGGTTGCGACGGCACCAGACACGGACCTGGACCCTTGGGTTATTGGGGTTGGATTTGGCTTCGCCTTTTAATCGATCTTTCTGTGGAAAATAGTTATCCACCCCTGTGAATCAGGGGGATAGTGGGGATATAAGTTGGCAACGGCTTAGCCTCTTTTCGCCTCTGTTTGTCCTTAATTTTGGGGATAATTAGGGGAAACATAACAAGAACATTTCTTGACCCAGGCGGTGCCATAGCTTACATTTGTTGGCCTATAAATTTCAAATGTAGACGAGTATTCGAGTCAATGACGCAAGTCGCTACCATTTCGCAGCAAATTTGGGATATGAAGTATCGCCTGAAAACGGCGAACGGCGACCCTGTCGATAAATCCATCGCCGATACCTGGCATCGGGTGGCTAAGGCCTTGGCAGCGCAGGAAAAAGACCCGGTCCATTGGGAACAACGCTTTTTCGATGCAATGGATGATTTCCGCTTTTTGCCGGCTGGGCGAATTTTCTCAGGTGCCGGGGCGAACCGCAATGTGACCCTGTTTAACTGCTTCGTCATGGGCAATGTCCCGGACGACATGTCGGGCATTTTCGACAACTTGAAAGAAGCCGCGTTGACCATGCAGCAGGGCGGCGGCATCGGCTACGATTTTTCGACATTGCGGCCCAAGGGCGCGCCGGTTAAAGGTGTCGGCGCGGATGCTTCGGGTCCGTTGTCGTTCATGGATGTATGGGATTCCATGTGCCGCACGATCATGAGTGCGGGCTCCAGGCGCGGTGCGATGATGGCGGTGATCCGTTGCGACCATCCCGATGTTGAAGCCTTCATTGACGCCAAACGTGAGCCTGGACGGCTCAGGATGTTCAACCTATCGGTTTTGATCAGCGACGCGTTTATGGATGCGGTGCGTGAAGATGCGGATTGGGAACTGTCCTTTGACGATGTGGTTTATAAAAGCATTCCGGCGCGTGATCTCTGGGACAAAATCATGCGAGCGACCTATGCCTATGCGGAACCCGGTGTGATTTTCATCGATCGTATCAACCGCCTGAATAATCTGAATTACTGCGAAACCATTCACGCGACCAACCCGTGTGGTGAACAGCCCTTGCCGCCTTATGGCGCCTGCCTGTTGGGCTCGGTCAATTTGGCGCGGCTGATCAACGACCCGTTTGATGCCAGCGCGAACTTGGATGTTGAAGCCCTCAGCGGTTTAGTCACAACCGCAGTTCGGATGATGGACAACGTGATTGATGTCTCAAACTTCCCGCTGGAAGCCCAAGCCCAAGAAGCCAAGGCCAAACGCCGGATCGGGCTCGGCATTACCGGGCTCGCCGATGCGCTGATCATGTGCCGGGCGCGCTATGGCAGCCGGGAGGCGGTGGAACTGACGGAAACCTGGATGGCAGCGATTGAGCGTGCGGCTTATCTGGCGTCGACGGAACTGGCAGCAGAAAAAGGTGCGTTTCCGCTTTACGATGCCGAAAAGTATTTGGCCGGTGAAATGATCCAGCGCTTGGATGACGACGTCCGTGCGGCCATTGCCGAACATGGTATTCGGAATGCATTGGTGACTTCAATTGCGCCAACCGGGACGATTTCCCTATTTGCCGACAATGTTTCATCAGGCCTGGAACCGGTATTCAGTTTTAAATACACCCGCCAAGTCCTGATGCCGGACGGCACGCGCAAGGAAGAAGAAGTCAGCGATTACGCCTATCGCATGTTCCGCCGGATTAAGGGCGACAACACGCCGTTGCCAGATTACTTCGTCGATGCCCAGGGGCTGAACCCCAATGACCACTTGGTGATGCAGGCGACCGTGCAGACCTATGTCGATAGTTCCATCTCCAAGACCATCAATTGTCCGGAAGAAATTTCGTTTGAGAATTTTAAGGACATCTACATCCGGGCCTATGAATTGGGCTGCAAGGGCTGCACCACGTACCGTCCAAACGATGTTACAGGCGCTGTGCTGAAAACCATCGACAAGGCGAAATCAAAATCTTCTGATGGACAGCAAGAACTCCAATTGTTCTCACCTAAGAAAGCCAACGCCGACGCCAAGCCAAAGGATGCGGGCGATGCCGGGGTCGTGGTTCAACTCACCAAGCCCTTGGACCGGCCTGAGGCCCTGCCGGGCGCAACCTACAAGCTGAGCTGGCCGGAAACCGAGCATGCGATGTACATCACGCTTAACGACATGATCAGCGATGGTCGTCGGCGCCCCTTCGAAATCTTTATCAATTCCAAGAATATGGAACACTATGCCTGGACCGTCGGGCTAACGCGGATGATTTCGGCGGTCTTCCGGCGCGGTGGTGATGTCAGCTTCGTAGTTGAGGAACTTAAGGCCGTGTTCGATCCGCGCGGGGGGCAATGGGTTCGCGGGCGTTATGTACCGTCGTTGCTGGCCGCGATTGGCGAAGTGATTGAACGCCACATGATCGAAATCGGATTTCTTGCGGCCCCGGACGGCTTTACAGGCGACAGCGAGGAAAATCGCGAAATCGTTAAGCTCACGGCGACGGCCGGTGGGGGAACTGATGGCGAAGAACCTCAAACCAGATCACCTTTCCGACAATGTCCGAAATGTGCCCAACTCAGTCTGATCAAGCAGGAAGGGTGCGACACCTGCACCAGTTGCGCCTATTCCAAGTGCGGCTGACGTTCGGTGGGCCTCTACGCCGACCAATTTGTTCCTCGGCTGATTCATTATGCAATGCGCGGCGAAAAATTCCAGGAATTGCGGCGCGGTCTCGTTGGTCGCGCCAAAGGGCGGGTACTGGAAATTGGCATTGGCTCCGGCCTTAATCTTCCTTTTTACGGTTCCGAAGTTGAAAACGTTACCGGGATCGACCCGTCAGAAATCGGCTTGGTCCTGGCTGAAAAAAATGCCAAGAATGCGCCGATTGACGTCGACTTTATTCAAGGTGGCGCGGAGCAAGTTCCCGCGTCAGATGCGACGTACGACACAGTGGTTTCAACCTGGACTCTGTGCAGCGTTGCAAATGTAGATGAAGTGGTCGCGGAAATTCATCGGGTATTAAAACCGGGTGGACAGTTTCTATTTCTGGAACATGGTCTGGCAACGGATCAAGGTGTTGCCGGGTGGCAGAACCGACTGACACCGCTGATGAGGAAAGTCGCCGGGGGCTGCCATTTGAACCGGCCTCTGGATAAACAAATCGCCGCGAGTTCCTTGAACATAGATCACATGGAAACAGGCTACCTTTTGCCCGGGCCTAAGCCGTTCGTGAATAATTTTTTGGGCTCAGCACTGCGAAATTAGCCCGCGTCCTTATCCTGCACCAGATCAAGCACCCGCCGCAAATCGCCGCCGTCGATGCCTAATTCTTCAATATGCGTGACAGTATTTTCCAGATATTCCAGGCAAGTTCCCGTTCGTCCGGCCCGACCAAGAATAAACTGCGACGCCTCAATAGGCGTTAGTTTGCCGGTATAAAGTTCGTGGCTTCGTTTTACAACATAGCCATAGGCAGGAACCTGTGATCCGGTCTCCAGCGCCAATGTTATGTCTCTACAATTATAGACCCCGGTTAAAAGTTCGCGTTCATCCAAATATGCCTGGACTTGTTTTTCATTGTCCCGGTGCAGACGAAATGCGCGGCCAATGCAGGACCCACCTGCATCCAGGCCAACAACAAGCCCCGGCTTTTCGTGGGTGCCACGGTAGTTTGGGGAAAATACGCAAAGGGCGCGATGGTAGCCATGTAGGCGGGCTGTTTGCACTTCCTCATACTCAAACCCAGGCCGCCACATCAGCGAACCGTATGCAAATACCCAACGATCTTTTCGGTTATTATTCATAGAGAAAAGCTAATCACTCGCTCCCGCCCGCGCAACGCACTATAACAACCTATCAACAAACCAGGCGGCACAAAGTCCATGGTGGAATACACCGACAAAGAACGGCAGCGCAAAATCCGCAGCGCCTTCCAAGCCCGGCAGGTGATGAACTACAAGCCGCCTGCATATTTTGCGGTGATCCGTCGCACCATGATTTCGCTCGTCGCCATTGCCACATTTTCCATCGCCTATGTGGCGATGTGGTTTTATACCGCGCAAGGTCTTCGCTCAAACCTGGAAGATTGGGCGGTAAACGCGCGTCAGGCCGGGTGGGCCGTTACCTATAAGCAGCCGGTCTTGAGCGGATTTCCATTCGCCATTCGTCTCACCCTAAATACACCGAGCTTCGCCACGAGTGGAGATGATCCAGACTGGAGTTGGAAGGGGCCGGAGTTGGTGATCCAGTCGCGCCCCTGGAATCCAGGACGGTACCTTCTGAAATTCCCAGAACACAATGAGCTCACCCTGAAGACCAAAGCCGGGCCCGTCTCTTATGGCGGATTGTCACAGGAACTAACCGTGGAATTCAAGCCAGGCGAGCACTGGCCCAAAGATTTATTGATCCACGCGAAAAATGTCGCTCTGCAAGCCATAACCGGCGCTAAGGTCGGTGCGCGGTCTGCGACGATTGAGGCCACTCACGACCCGTCCAATCCAGAGGATATCAAATCGCCGAGCCTAAGTTTCAAAATTAATGCCCAAGATTTAGTTTTGCCGGCGCACTTCAAACTCCCCATGGGGGCGAAGGTTTCTAAGCTTTCGATTAACGGCGCTGTTATGGGGGGCATCGAACCGGGTTTGCTGAGATCGTCGCTTGCTACGTGGCGGGATGCGGGCGGCACCATGGAAATTCCTAAGTTTTCGATGCGATATGGGCCGTTTCATTTAATTAGATCTGATGGCACCGTTGCCTTGGACGGAAATCTGCAGCCTGTTGGGGCATTTACGGCGAAGGTCATCGGCTTTCATGAATTTATCGATGCACTTCGAGTTTCTGGGTGGGTGCGCGGCAAAGATTCTTTAACTGTAAAATTAGTTACGAGCGCCTTTTTTCAGAAAGATGAAAACGGCGGGCCGCCGACATTAAATCTTGCGGTCAGTATTCAGAACGGAAAAATATTTACCGGCCAGGCCAAACTTGTCGATATGCCCCATGTGAACTGGGGACCAAAGGTAGCGTCGGATTAAGTTTTTCCGTTAGAATAAACGAATGCGGTTTAAAACCCTATTCATTGTGATTGTTGCCGGGCTTCTAGCCATTGCTGGCGACTCATTGAGTCAAACAAGCAAACAAATATCTCCGACACATTTTCTAAACGGTCAATTGTTGATCGCGGATGATGGTATGGCCGACCCGCGATTTGCTAAAACCGTGATCCTAATGATCGATCACAATAAACAAGGTGCCATGGGGGTCGTCATCAACAAGGTGGTGGGAAGCGGCCCTCTTGCCAAGCTGATGGAAGGTTTCGGCATGAATCCCGACGGCGTCAAAGGCGCTATTAATCTCCATTATGGTGGGCCGGTGGACAGCGGCGTTGGGTTTCTGGTGCACGGCCCGGACTACCATGGCCCGGGAACCCGGATCATCAACAACGTCGCGTCGGTCACAACCAACCAAAAAGTCTTTCGCGATATCGCCGATGGCAAAGGCCCTAAACAAAAGATATTCGTCTTGGGCTATGCTGGCTGGGGCCCGGGGCAATTGGAACATGAGCTTGCGCGAGACGATTGGGTTGTCACCCCTGCGAAACCATCATTTATCTTTGGCAAGGACGTGGAGAAAATCTGGGATCGCGCCCGTGGCAAGGCCGGGTTGCCGCTATAAAATCTTAATCCTGCTTGGCGTCGATGATGCTTCGGCGGATTTCCCGGGTGCGCGTGAAGACTTCTTCCAAAGCATCACCCTCGCCACGCCGAATGGCTCGCTGCATGGCTGTTAGGTCCTCGCTGAAGCGGCCTAGAATTTCAAGCACGGCGTCTTTATTGTTCAAAAAGATATCCCGCCACATGACCGGGTCAGACGCGGCAATGCGGGTGAAATCGCGAAAGCCACTGGCGGAGAATTTTATGACCTCTTGTTTTAGGTCATCTTCCAAATCCGTTGCCGTGCCGACAATGGTGTAGGCAATCAGGTGCGGCAGGTGCGACGTAATGCCCAGGACCTGGTCATGATGTTCCGCATCCATGACTTCAATCATCATGCCGGCCTTGCGCCATAACGCGGCGACCTTATCCGTCGCTGCTTCGTCTGTGCCGGTTGCCGGGGTAAGAATGCACCACCGATCAATGAACAGTTCAGGGAAGCCAGACTCAGGCCCTGAATGCTCTGTGCCCGCGACAGGATGTCCTGGGACCAGATGAATGGTTCCCGGTAACTTAGGTGCCAAGCTATCGATGGCCGCCTTTTTGACCGACCCCACGTCACTGACAATTGCGCCGTCCTTCAAGCTTCCAGAAATCGCTTCTGCGATCGCGCCATAAGCCCCCATGGGCGTGCAGATCATCACCAGATCAGCATCCGCCACCGCAACAGCCGGGTCTTTTGTCACCGTATCGGCAAGGTCTAGTTCAACGACTTTATCCAAAGTTTCTTGGGATCGCGCACACACAGTGATATGGCCGCAGAGGCCGTCGCGGCGAATGACGCGTGCCAAGGACGATCCAATCAGGCCGATCCCGATAAAGGCAATTCGTTCGAATAACATTTTTCTAACTCATGAATTCCGACAACGCATCCACCAGCGCTGTCATTTCGTCTTGCACCCCAATAGAGATTCTTAATGAATCCGGCAAGCCGTATCCGCCCATGCGCCGGACAATAATTCCCTTGGATTTTAGGAAAGCATCTGCCGCTTCTGCATTCTGGGCTTCGTCCAGGGGAAACCGCACGAGAACAAAATTGGCAACGCTGGGTGGAACGGAAAGGCCAAAGCCTGTTAATTTTTCCGTCGTCCAAGCACGTAGGGTCTCATTGTCAGTGAGCGCTTTGGCAACAAAGGCGGTGTCTTCCAATGCCGCCAACCCAGCCGCTTGGGCGATGGCTGAAACGTTGAATGGATTGCGAATTCTGTTCAGGACATCAGCGACTTCCGGCGGGCAATAGCTCCACCCCAAGCGAACACCCCCCAGACCATAGATCTTGGAGAATGTTCGCGTCATCACCACGTTGTCACCTGCATCGACCAATTCAACACCGGGGGAATAATCGTCAGCTGTGACAAATTCTGCATAGGCACCATCCAGCACCATCAGAACATGATCAGGCAGGCCGGCCCGTAGCCGCTTGAGTTCGTTCAGCGACAAAAAACTCCCCGTCGGATTATTTGGGTTGGCCAGAAATAGAATTTTTGTTTTGTCTGTGACCGCCGCCAAAAATGCATCAACATCAGCGCAAAGGTTCTTTTCAGCGACCTTAACAGGGGTCGCATCCACCAGCCGGGTCACAATAGGAAACATTAAAAACCCGTGCTCGTTGTAAAGAACTTCATCCCCTGGTCCGGCGTAAGCGCGGCTGAGGAAGCTAAATATTTCATCGGAACCTGCCCCACAGACGATCTGTTTGGGGTCAAGCTCGTGCTCCGCACCAAGGGCTGCGCGCAGGTCGGTACAACCGCCATCTGGATAGCGGAACGTATCGGCCACAGCGGCTTCCATGGCGGCCGCTGCTTTGGGGCTGGGCCCTAAGGCGCTTTCATTGGAGGAAAGCTTGATGATGCGATCAACCCCAGCAATGTCGGACTCACCGCCGACGTACGGAGAGATATCCCCAATACCAGGTTTGAGACGAAGCGCGCACATGGTACTAGTCCTCGTCCGACGGCGCGATGACGGTGAGTTCTTCGTCTGTCAGGGGCAAGGCATAGCCGCCGACTTGAGCGATTTGTTTAACAGGGACGGAGAAGTTCTCCGTAAAAATGTTTAACCGGTTATCGTCTTCGGTGATAAAGCCATCAATTTCCACCAAATATAGCCATAAATTTGGCGTCTCGTCATCGTGCCACGACGTCTCCTGAACGGCTGTCAACTCACAAGACATCAGTGCATCGCGCAGAAGGTCTAGGCCGACCCGTTGTTCCAGTTCAATGACAAACAGGGTACGGTCCCGCCCTGCAGGCTCATGCGGCACAGGGCATATGACCAGCGCTTCCAGGCCCGCGTCGTCCCGTGTGTTGCTTTGTCCGGTGAACGGCAGGCGCGCAATAACTTTTGGCGAATCCGGATTGTTGCTCGCAATAAATCGCCACCAAGGATCGCTATCGTCGGAGCGCGGAATAGGCACGATCCCAACCGTTGCTTTTTGGGTCATCACATCTTCAACAACTTGGCGTGCGGAGCGGTGCCCCGTCATTGGTGTAAACGAGCCATATTGAACGCAGGCTAAATCCCAAAAACCGCTGGCATCATCTGGCATGTAAACGGCAACAGAAAAGGGTCCCTCAATCGATAACGTCGCAACAATGATCTGGCGCCAGATGTTGGTCAGTTCGCGTTTTGGGAACAAACCCTTGTGACGGGCCGTTAGCCGATACAAAATTTCGGCTTCCCGCGCCGCGCGAATTTTGACTTTTTGGCCGCGTTTTACCGTGCGGACTTTCTCCACAACGGTGGTTCGCTCAATCAACAAGTCATGGATTTGACTGTCGATGTCATCAATTTCTTGCCGTAAAGCATCCAGTGTAATTTCAGCGCACATATTTAGGTCCGGGTTTATGAACGAAACAATCGGAAGAATTCCATGCCCAAAGGCCACCCAAAGGGAGCCCAAAGGCCGCATAGTGATACTGGTATGTATCCGTAAAATCAAAGAAAACGTTGACACTTGGCCCCTTGATTCCTAGCTATGAGCACAATTTCCAGCCATTGGAACACGCGAATATGATTGAAACCCCGGCTCCAGAGCGCGAAAAAGATTCAGCTGAAACGGCTCTGCCAGGCAAAACCGTCCAGTTGGGACAGGACCAACCCTTGCGGTTGGACTGCGGGGTTGAACTCGGCGAATTTACCACGGCGTATCAGACCTATGGTGAATTGAACGCCGAAAAATCCAACGCTGTGATGGTTTGTCACGCCTTAACTGGGGACCAGTTCGTTGCCGAAACTCACCCGATTACGGGGAAGGACGGTTGGTGGTCACAAATTGTCGGGCCCGGAAAAATTTTCGACACAGATCGCTATTTCATAATTTGCGCCAATGTGCTCGGCGGCTGCATGGGCTCTACCGGACCAAAAGAAATTAATCCGGAGACTGGCAAACCCTGGGGTTTGGATTTTCCGGTGATTACCTTGGGCGACATGGTGCGGGCTCAAGTCATGCTGCTGGATCACTTAGGCATTGATCAATTGTTTGCGGTCATTGGCGGGTCCATGGGTGGTATGCAGGTTCTGGAATGGGTGGCAAGCTACCCTGACAGAGTTTTTGCGGCCATTCCTATCGCCACGGCGGCCCGCCATTCGTCGCAGAATATCGCCTTTCACGAGGTGGGACGCCAGGCCATCATGGCTGATCCCGATTGGTGCGGTGGCGACTATCTGAGCCAAGGCAAGAACCCACATCGGGGGCTGGCTGTCGCGCGAATGACGGCGCATATCACCTATTTGTCGGAATCGGCTCTGCATCGGAAGTTCGGCCGACGCTTGCAGGACCGTAGTGAGTTTATGTATGGCTTCGATGCTGAATTTCAGGTGGAAAGCTATCTGCGCCATCAGGGCAGCACGTTCGTTGACCGATTTGATGCCAACTCGTATCTCTACATTACGCGGGCGATGGATTATTTTGATTTGGCGGCGGAGCACGATGGCGTTTTGGCGAACGCGTTTAAGGGTGCCAAAACCCGCTGCTGTGTCTTGTCGTTCACTACCGATTGGTTGTTCCCAACAGAGGAAAATCGTCAGGTCGTGCGCGCGCTAAATGCGGTTGCGGCGAATGTCAGTTTTGCTGAGATTGAGTCTGATAATGGCCATGATGCGTTTCTGATGGACGAGCCTGAATTCCATAAGGTCCTGAGCGGATTTTTAAATGGCTCGGCGGTGCTGCGTGGTTTGGGGCGGGCTGATTCATGATCACCAGGAAGCAACTCGGTATCATCCGCCCTGACCTGCAGGTCATTGCGGACATGATCAATCCCGATACGCGTTTGTTGGATGTGGGGTGTGGTGATGGTGCCCTGCTTGATCATCTTGCCAATTTTAAACAAGTCGATGGTCGCGGGATCGAACTTAGTACGGAAGGGGTGAACGCATGCGTCAGTGCTGGCCTATCTGTTATTCAGGGCGATGCCGAGACCGACCTTAAGGATTACCCCGATCAGGCCTTTGATTATGTCGTGTTAAGTCAGACCCTGCAGGCCATGGCCGCGCCGAAAGAAGTTCTCGCCGACATGTTGCGAATTGGTGAGCGGGCAATCGTGTCGTTTCCAAACTTTGCGTACTGGCGTTTACGGTGGCAGATTCTGACCCGAGGCCGCATGCCCGTCAGTAGGACCATTGCATTTCAGTGGTACGACACGCCCAACATCCATTTTTGCACGATCAAGGATTTCGTTATCTTGTGCGATGAAATGGGCATTACCATCGAACGCAGCATCGCGTTGGATCGCAATGGTGCCAAGCGACGGGTGCGGTCGGCGATGTTCTTTGCAAACCTGTTTGGTGAACAGGCTGTGTTTCTGCTCAGCAAGCAAAAATAATCTTAGCTTCTGGTCGGCGCACCTGGGTTGCCTTGTGGCAGAGTGACATAGCGCCGTTTTGGTTTTTTCACGGGTTCTGCATTGGCGGCATAAATTTGCTTGGATGCTTCGGCGATGACGACACCACCGAATGTATTGAAGAAACGCTGCCCAATTTCTTCCCAAGCGGGGGCGGAGGCCAGCATCATTCGTGAATAAACCGGCGGCACGTAGAGCGCTTTTTCCGAATGCGTCGGTGTGAACATGTTGTCTCTGAGCAGCCGTGACAGCTGCCCCGTGGAATACGGCAGTCCGTGGCCAAAGGGAGTTCTCTCGAACCGTGCCCAAACGCCGCGCCGGTTGGGGGCGACGATGATCAGACGACCGCTTGCCGACATTACCCGCCACACTTCACGCAAGAGAGGGCGCGCTTGTTCGGCACATTCCAGGGCGTGCACCAGAAGCACCCGGTCCATTGAAAGATCGGCGAATGGTAATTCGATTTCATCGACTAAGGTTGTCAGGCCCGTGCCGTTATCTGGCCAGTGCAGAACCCCTTGTCCGGCAGGCATGGCGGCGATGGCGCGGGTGGCTTCGCTTCGGAAGGGGCCTAAATAAGGTGTTGTATAGCCGACGCCGAGGACGCTCATTCCCTTGGTATTAGGCCAGATGGCGCGGACCTTCGCACGGATCGCGCGACGCACGACGCGGCCCAGGCCGGAGCCATAGAAATCTCTTAAATCTACTACATCGCGCCACATTGCAGCCGTAGCCTACTGCTAATAGCCACCCCGTTCCACACACATAGCGATGCCCATGCCGCCGCCAATGCAAAGCGTGGCGAGGCCTTTCGTGACGTCCCGTTTTTCCATTTCATACAACAAGGTCACTAGAATGCGGGTCCCGGACGCACCGACAGGATGGCCCAAGGCGATGGCACCGCCGTTGACGTTGAGTTTTTCTGCGTCCCAGCCCATGTCGCGGCCAACGGCACAGGTTTGCGCTGCAAAGGCTTCGTTGGCTTCGATCAGGTCCAAATCATCGACCGTCCAATCCGCTTTATCTAACGCCATGCGGCTGGCGGGGATGGGGCCTGTGCCCATGATTGATGGATCAACGCCCGCGGTTGCCCAAGAAACGATGCGGGCAAGGGGCTGCACGTCGCGCTTTTTTGCCTCATGCTCGGTCATAAGAATTACGGCGGATGCGCCATCGTTGATGCCAGATGCATTGCCTGCGGTTACGGTGCCGTCTTTTTCAAACGCCGGGCGAAGTTTACTGAGATCATTTATTTTAAGTCCCTGACGAATGTATTCATCTTCCTCAACCACGTCATCACCCTTGCGGGTTTTGATGGTGACAGGCACGATTTCGTCTTTGAAGCGACCTTGTTTCTGTGCGGCTTCGGCTTTGTTTTGGGACGCCAGGGCAAATTCATCCTGTTCGTCGCGGGTCAGTTGCCACTGCCGAGCAATGTTTTCTGCGGTGATGCCCATGTGATAGCCATGAAAGGCGTCCAGTAACCCGTCCCGCATCATCGTGTCTTCAAGTTCAGTAGAGCCCATTTTGACGCCATTCCGCATGTGCACGATGTGCGGGGATTGGCTCATGCTTTCCTGGCCGCCGGCAACGACGATGTCACTATCGCCGATTCTGATCGCCTGACTGCCAAGGGCAGCGGCGCGCAGTCCCGACCCACACAGTTGATTGACGATATAGGCTGTTTTTTCGACCGGTATGCCCGCATTGACGGCGGCTTGCCGGGCCGGATTCTGGCCCGCACCTGCGGTTAAGATTTGACCCATGATGACCTCAGAGACTTCGCTTGGGTCCACCTTCGCGCGCTTCAGAGCCTCAACAATGGCGATCTCGCCCAGATAGTGCGCTGGAACCGAACTTAAAGAACCATTGAGCGATCCAATCGGCGTGCGTACAGCACCGGCAATGACGACTTGAGTCATAAGATATCCCCTCCGCGATAAAGCATTTTATCAGCCTAACCCGTCGCTCCGAATGGAGCAAACATCCGAGCGTAGAACCGACTTAATTTTGCAGCACAAAATTTTATTTTGCATTGCAGCAATGCCTGTGAAACCCTATGACCCGGGATGCATGAAAGGACTAGAGTATGGCAAAGCGACTGACGCTCGTTCATTCGACGCCGGGGGCGTTTCCGGCGGTCATTAAAAAATATTCCAACCGGCGACTTTATAACACGGTAACCAGTAGTTACGTGACCTTGGGCCAGTTGGCAACGATGGCGAAGGACGGCACCGAATTTGTCGTCTATGACGCAACCAATGGGGACGACATCACGCGTTCTGTACTGATCCAAATTGTCGCCGAGAAGGAAAGCGGCTCAGGGGGGTTGTTGCCTTTGGCTTTCCTCCGGCAATTAACAACCTATTACGGTGATAGCCTGGAAACATTGGTGCCAGGGTATCTGGAACACTGCATGCTGGCCTTAGCACGGAGCCAAGATCAGATGCGGCAATATTTACAAGCTTCAGGGGGCGGGCCGGATCAGGCGGAAAGATTGGAAGAAATGAGCCGGCGTAATTTAACGGCGTTTGAAGAAATGTTAGGTGCGGACGAAGAAAATTCTAAAGACGGCGATGCAGAAAGTCCGACGACAGAAGAGGTAGAAGCCCTTCGAGATCGTTTGGGAGATATGGAAAAAACGCTTCAGGATTTGGTGCGTGCCGGGCGGCCTCGCCCAATTAATGATCAGTAATTTCTAGCGAAGTTCGCGGAGTACCCGGAATCCAATCCCGTAACTTTTAGCCCGATGATCATTCTTCGCACGCCATGCTGGCCGCTGGTTCTTGGGGATATAGTACCAGGACCCACCCTTGATAACCGGCTTGACGCAGTTGCCGGTTAAGCGCGGTGAGCCGTCAGTCGGTGCCCCCGCGTGGCTTTTATTCCAACAGTCCAAAGTCCATTCCCAGACGTTGCCACTGGTATCAAACAGCCCGAACGGATTGACCTTATAGGTTCCGACCGGAAAGGTTTCGTGGGGAATGCCGTCGGTCAGGCAATGGCGGCAATTGGCGTTGTCCTTGCCCATCTCATCTCCCCACCAATATTCAGTGGTCGTGCCGGCGTGGGCCACATATTCCCATTCCGCTTCCGAGGGCAGGCGGTATTTTTGCCCCGTTATTTGACTGATCCAACGAAGGTATTCCTTCACGTGAGTGACCGTGACATTGACAACCGGTCGTCGGCCTCGGCCCCATTTGTGATCGTCGGGATTATGCTTGCAGCCGCCCTTGACGAAGCAGACATCCCATTCATCAAAGGTGGTTTCGTATTTGCCGATGGCAAACGGCTTCCCAATGGTGACCTTGTGGGATGGCTTTTCGTATTTGTGGCGGGTGTTGGAGCCCATGATGAAGGAGCCCGCCGGGACGACCACCAATTCCGGGCATCCTTTGCAGTCTTTGAAGACGGTGCCGGGTTTATGCTGTTGCGCACCAACCTCTGACGCCCCTGCGAAAAGAACCAAGACCAGAAAATGAAAAAAGATTTTAAACATGCGCCAAATTCAATAAGTGCCTTTAATGGATATAGTCAGTCAATCGTGCCGCGTCTATCCCTTAAGCGCTCTAACGCCCACCCTGCAGCTTTCCGAACCAAGGGGGAAGGATCGTCCAAGTGGGACTGAGCAAAGGGCTCTAAGGCCTTATCCTGGCTATTGCCGATGCCAATCAGAACGTTGCGGACAAAGCGGTCACGGCCAGTCCGTTTGATTGGGGAGCCCGAAAAAAAAGTTCTAAACGCCGCGTCATCAAGATCCGCCAAGTCTGATAAACGAGGCGCGGTTAATTCAGTCCGGGGGAAAAAGGCGCTTTCTTGGGTCGGAAGCGCAAATTTGTTCCACGGACAGACCGACAGACAATCATCGCAGCCATAAACATAATTCCCCATTCCAGCCATGAGGCTTGGCTCTATATCGCCTTTGTGCTCGATCGTCAGATAGGAAATGCAGCGTCGTGGATCAATTTGGCCATCACCGGACAGCGCCTCCGTCGGACAGGCCCGCACGCAGGCATCACAGGAGCCGCAGTGATCCGCCACAGGTTGTTCCGGGGGCTGATCTGGGGGGAGGTCCAACGACGTAAACATCTCTCCTAAAAACAGCCAAGAGCCAAATTCACGGGAAACCAGATTGGTATGCTTGCCCTGCCAGCCGACTCCCGCACGCCCGGCAATGGGCTTTTCCATCACAGGTGCCGTATCGACAAAGACTTTAATGCCACAGTCCCAGCGTTCGCCCGCCCAGCGACCCAGCCGCTTGAGACGTTTTTTGAGGATGTCGTGATAATCCTTACCTCGGGCATAGACGCTGATATTGCCTCTATCAGACGGCAGGGGGGCGAGGTTTCTGGGACCATAATTCATGCCGACCACGATAATGGTTTTGACATCATCCATCAGGGCGGCGGGGTCGGAGCGTCGTTCCGCCGTATCGGCCATCCAGCCCATGTCGCCGTGCAGGCCTTCCGCAACATAATGATCAAGCGCGCGCTTTTCTTCCGGCACCGACACAGCGGGGGCGAACCCGACCACGTCGAAGCCTAAATTTAGGGCGTATTCGCGAATTTCCTGTTTTATAGTTTCCACTGATTTTCCAGCCTCTTCTCGCCAGCACCGATCATATATGTTATTTAGCCGCGCAAAATTGAAATATGTGATTTTGGAAATATAGAAATGCCAAAGGCAGTAGTTCTTCTAAGCGGCGGATTGGATTCATCAACGGTTCTGGCCCTCGTGCAACAACAAGGTTATGAGGTATATGCGCTTTCGTTTAGCTATGGTCAGCGCCACAATGTTGAGATTGAGGCGGCAAAGCACATTGCGACATCAGCCAACGTTGCCGAACATGCGATTGTTGATATTGATCTTCGGGGATTTGGCGGGTCCGCGCTGACCGACGATATCGACGTTCCAAAAGATCGTTCGGATGACGAAATGAATGAGGGAATTCCGATCACCTACGTTCCTGCCCGCAACACTATTTTTCTTTCATTCGCTTTGGCCAAGGCTGAAGTTTTGGGCTCATTCGATATCTTCGTCGGAGTTAATGCATTGGATTATAGTGGGTACCCTGATTGTAGACCTGAGTACGTGGCTGCGTTTGAGGCGATGGCGAACCTCGCCACCAAGGCCAGTGTCGAAGGCGAAGGAACAGTTAAAATTCACGCGCCGTTGATTGATCAGACGAAGGCACAGATCATCACCAAGGGTTTGGAACTGGGCGTCAATTATGGCCTCACGATAAGTTGTTACGATCCCGATACAACTGGCGCTGCCTGCGGTGGATGTGATTCGTGCCAACTCAGAAAGAAGGGATTTTTGGAGGCGGGGGTGCCTGATCCAACCCGCTATCAATTTTCATGACCTATGCGGTAAAAGAAATTTTTTATACGTTGCAAGGTGAAGGCATCAACGCCGGCCGCCCCGCCGTCTTTTGCCGATTTGCCGGTTGTAACTTGTGGTCGGGCTTGGAAAAAGACCGAGCCGACGCCGAATGTACCTTCTGCGATACGGACTTTGTCGGTACGGATGGCGATGGCGGTGGAAAGTTTGAAACGGCGACAGCGCTGGCGGATGCGGTCACGGCGCAATGGCCAGAGGGGGTAGCGCACCCATTTATCGTCTGCACCGGCGGTGAGCCGATGCTACAAATAGACGAGGACTTAATCGGAGCACTTCACACCAAAGGATTTGAGATCGCCGTTGAAACCAATGGCACCATCAATCCGCCGGACGGCCTCGATTGGATCTGTGTCAGTCCCAAAGCGGGAACATCCCTGGCGCTCACCTCAGGCCATGAATTAAAGCTGGTCTATCCCCAATCCGGCACTGACCCAGCAGACTTTGAAGATCTAAAATTCCAGCATTTTCTCTTGCAGCCGATGGATGGACCCGATAGAGAGCGCAACACAGGCCTCGCCTTGGAGTATTGTCTCGCGCATCCCCCGTGGCGATTGAGCCTGCAAACCCATAAATTCCTAGGAATTCGATGAGGGATTCGTTGAGGGGATTGGTTGAGCAGTATGGAAATTTTTAAAGAATTTACGTTCGAGGCGGCCCACCGTTTGCCGAACCTGCCTGCTGAGCATAAATGCTCGCGCCTGCACGGCCATTCGTTCCGAATTGTTATTCATGTGTCCGGGGATTTGGATGTCGACAAAGGCTGGGTCATGGATTTCGCCGATGTCAAAGCCGCGTTTGCGCCGATCCTCGATCAACTCGACCACCATTACTTAAATGACATCGACGGCCTGGATAATCCAACCAGCGAAGTCATCGCAAAATGGGTCTGGGAACGGCTTCACCCTTACCTGCCACAACTCAGCAAGATCGAATTGCACGAGACATGTACGGCAGGGTGTATTTATCGCGGTGAGGATTAACGACTAGAGCGAACCGTGCCCATCCGGTGAATGCAAATACTCCCTACATTTAGGATTCACGCACACATGCATTTTACGGCAGAAATTAGCCGCTAGCGAACATTTGTCATATCCATCTCAGCATCTTTTTTTCCATTGCCTGAGTCTCACCAACCAATACATCAATATCGTGCCGGGTGTACCAATCGAGTGGCGTGATTGACCACATTTTCCTCCAAAACTTGCTGTTTATCCGTATTTACGAAAATTTTATTGCATATATGTGGATGATCCATACATGACACCTAAGGGAATTACCCAATTCATCCGAAGATATTTTGTCGCGGAAGTTTGATGACAAAGTAATTCTGTCTCTTGGGAAGAGTGATAGGTCTATGTCGGATATCTTGCTCGAATCTGTGCGTGCGGTCGTCTTGTTAGGAATTGTGGTATTCCTGTGGAATGCCGCGCGAAACCGGTTTGCACAGTTCCGGGAGGGCTGGAACTACATCGTCTTTGGGTTTGTACTTTTATTGTTCGGAAGTGTTCTTGATATCAGCGATAATTTCGAGAGTCTCAACCGGTTTATCATTGTTGGCGACACCGAAACCGAAGCGATTTTAGAAAAGTTTGTTGGTTTTTTGGGAGGGTTTATCTTTCTTGCCGTTGGTTTGTTTAAATGGGTGCCGGGAGTTCAAGGATTGTCTGACCTTGTGGATATCCGCACCGCTCGCCTTGAAGAAGAAATTGAACAGCGAGAACAAGCCGAATTAGCCCGTTTGGAAAGTGAGGAAAAAGTTAAGCAGGAACGAAATTGGCTTAATGACGTCGTAAACAGCTTTAAAGATGGCTTCGCCCTTTTTGATGCCGATGACAAGTTGATAATCTTCAATGATCAGTATCAATCGGCAATTGACCAACAAAGCGACGGTCTAAAGATAGGCATGTCTTTTGAGGACGTCGCTAGAACCCGTGCAATCCATTTTGAGTCGAATGAGAAATCTGAAGCCTATGAGGAATGGGTTAAAACTCGCGTTGAGCGTCATTTTAATCCCACAGGTCCGTTTGAGCTAAACTTCGACAACGGACAATTTTTTCAAATTCACGAGTTCAGAACTAAGCATGGCGGCATTGCAATTCTTCGTATTGATATTACGGACCAGAAAAAATCCGAACAAAAATTGCTCCGAAGCGAGAAACGCTTTCACAGGCTCATCGATACGTTAAATTATGGCGTTCTCGTCCATCGCAAGCGTGTACCACTTTATGCCAATTCTACTCTGGCGAATATGTATGGATATAATTCGGCGGATGAAATTTTAGCATTGCCATCAACCAAGCTTCTAACCCATCCGGATTTTGAAGAAAATACTCATGACATTCGTTTAGGCAACACACAACAGATTGCAGATAAGGAAACCATGGGCGTGAAAATGAATGGTGCCGTCTTCTGGGAGGATAGGCGCTCGTTCGTAATAAATTGGGATGGTGAAGATGCAATTTGTTCAATTCGTTCCGACATTAGCGAACGCAAGAAAGTAGATAGTATGAAAAGCGAATTCATCTCGACAGTTAGCCATGAACTTCGCACCCCCCTGACATCGATCAAAGGATCGCTGGGACTTATAACCGATGGCATTCTTGGAGCAATGCCGGATACGGCAACTAGCATGATAGAAATCGCCTATAGAAATACCGACCGTCTCATCAATCTGGTCAACGATATTTTAGATATGGAAAAAATTGAATCTGGCAGCATGGAGTTCGAGTTTAAAAAGCTTAGCCTCACGGAACTTGTGGCGGATGCGGTCGAGACCAATAAGGGATATGCAGACGAACATGGTGTGACGTTTGTCCTTGCAGACCGTGGTCCCAAGATAACCGTAGAGGGCGATGCCAACCGACTGGTTCAGGTAATTGCAAATCTGCTGTCCAACGCAGCTAAGTTCTCCCCTAAGGGGGAAAATGTTGAAATATCCGTTACCCGTCAGGAGCAAGTCGCGAGAGTATCTGTCTCAGATCATGGACCAGGAATACCGGAACAATATAGAGAACAAATTTTCGGAAGATTTACTCAGGTAGATTCCTCGGACAGCCGAGAGAAAGGTGGTACGGGATTGGGATTAAATATCTCCAAATCGATCATCGAGAAACATGAAGGCGCAATAAATTTCGAATCTAATACTGATGTCGGGAGCACCTTTTTCTTCACACTACCCATTTCTGAGTGATTGCTTTGGATCAACAGCAGCCGATTGAGCGGCGTCGGCATACCGTGTCGTTTACAATTATGTAGTGGGTGACTGTCTTAACCGGAGAGGCAAGGCGCTAACTACCCTCGGCCCTTATAGGGTTCCACCCCCTGATCCGGAATCCAAACACCCTCTGGTGCGTTGCCGGTTTGATAAAACACATCGATGGGAATACCGCCGCGCGGGTACCAGTAGCCGCCGATGCGGAGCCATTTGGGCTTTGCCGCCGCGATGATCTTTTGGCCAATGGAGACTGTGCAGTCCTCGTGAAATCCGCCATGGTTTCTAAATGATCCCAGATAGAGTTTTAGCGACTTGCTTTCGATGAGTGAGTCGCTCGGCACATAATCAATCAACAGATGCGCGAAGTCTGGCTGGCCGGTGACCGGGCACAAAGAAGTAAATTCCGGACAGGTAAAGCGCACCATGTAATCGGTGCTGGCTTGCGAGTTTGGAACTGTTTCTAGGATCGCTGCGTCCGGGTCGGTTGGGAGGTCCGCCTTGTTGCCCAACTGGCTTAGGTCATTTTTATCATTCGCCATCAAATTTCCTCAATATCGCCTTGGGCCTGGTCTGCGGTAAATTTTTCCTGAAAAGCTTGGAAAGCGCCACCTTCGATGGCTTGGCGCATGTCCCGCATCAGGTCCTGATAATAGTGCAGGTTGTGCCAAGTCAAAAGCTGCGATCCCAAAATTTCTTTGGCTTGAACCAGATGATTAAGATAGGCGCGGCCGTATCCGGTGCACGTGGGACAGGTACAATCTTGATCCAAGGGACGAGAGTCATCCTTGTGACGCGCGTTGCGAATATTAATTGTTCCCCGGCGCGTAAACGCTTGGCCGGTGCGACCGGACCGGGTCGGCAGCACGCAATCAAACATATCAACGCCCCGGGCCACGGCCCCCACCAAATCATCCGGTTTGCCCACCCCCATAAGATAGCGCGGCTTGTCGGTGGGTAATAAAGGCGCGGTAGAGTCCAATATTCGGAACATTAATTCCTGCCCTTCACCGACCGCTAGCCCGCCAATCGCGTAGCCATCAAAGCCGATGTCCAGCAGCGCTGAAGCCGAGGTTTGGCGGAGGTCTTCGTAGACACCGCCCTGCACAATACCAAATAACCCAAATCCATTACGTTGTTGAAACGACTCTTTGGAGCGCTTGGCCCAACGCATCGACAACTCCATAGACTCCAAGGTTTCTTGCTCTGTCGCCGGATACGGCGTGCATTCATCAAACGCCATGGTGATGTCCGCGCCTAGCATCCGCTGGATATCCATGGATGATTCTGGCGTCAGTTCATGGCGTGACCCATCTATGTGAGACTGGAACTCAACGCCGTGTTCGCTGATCTTCCGCAATTGAGAGAGCGACATGACCTGAAAGCCGCCGGAATCTGTCAAAATGGGTCCCGCCCAGTTCATGAATTTGTGTAACCCGCCGAGCCGTTCAATTCGTTCCGCACCCGGACGCAACATTAAATGATAGGTGTTGCCGAGGATGATTTGTGCGCCTGTCTCCGCCACCGCCTCAGGTGTCATGGCTTTGACCGTAGCTGCCGTTCCGACCGGCATGAAGGCCGGGGTTTCGATGGCGCCTCGCCCAGTGGTCAAGGTTCCGCGCCGGGCTTTGCCATCGCTTGCCTTTAGATCGAAGCCGAAGTCACTCATGACCGATCCAATAGGCAACAATCGCCATACGAATAAAACCGATATCCGCTTGTCATGGCATGGTCATAAGCACGTTTCATTTGGTCCATTCCCGCAAAGGCTGCGACCAACATAAACAATGTTGATCTGGGCAGGTGAAAATTGGTCAGCATCATATCAGGTACTTTAAACCGATACCCCGGCGTGATGAAAATATCTGTATCGCCGGTGAAGGGCTGCACGACTCCGCGATCATCCGCCGCCGTTTCCAGCAATCGTAGCGCCGTCGAGCCAACCGCAATTATCCTTCCACCGGTGTTCCGAACCGCGTTGATTTTTTCAGCGGCCACTTGCGTAATCTCGCCCCATTCAGCGTGCATCTTATGATCCCGGGTATCGTCCACCTTCACCGGCAGGAATGTTCCGGCGCCCACGTGCAGGGTCAGCAGAACCTGATCCACGCCGCATTCTTTTAAAGAACCCATTAACTCAGGCGTGAAATGCAGGCTCGCGGTAGGTGCTGCAACCGCACCCGGCTTTTCCGCGAACAGGGTTTGATAATCGGACCGGTCCTTCGTATCGGCCAAATCATCACGCTTGATATAAGGTGGCAACGGCATCGCGCCATTTTGGTCGAGCAACTTCATTAGCGCCTCACCCGCGTGATCAAATTTCAGAGTGATTTCACCGCCCTCGCCTTTTTCCAAGACCGTCGCTGCGAATCCCCCATCAAAAAATAGACGGTCGCCCGGTTTTATCTTTCGTCCCGGACGCGCGAACGCCTTCCATGTATCTGGTGAAATATTTTTATGCAGGGTCGCCTCGACCTTGCCATTACCCCGTTTGCCCTTGATGCGGGCGGGAATGACCTTGGTGTTATTAAAAACCAAAAGATCACCGGGCTGGAGAAACAGCGGCAAATCCCGAACGATGTGATCGCTTAAGCCATCGGCTACGCGCAGCAATTTGGCGCTGTCCCGAGGGGTAACAGGGCGCTGAGCAATAACAGAAGTCGGCAGGTCGAAATCAAATTCGTCGACGTTCATGGATGGGGCCCACACGGTTGAATTTGGCGGACCCTACACAAATCCCCGCCACGGTACAATTAAGAGGGGACAATCAGTTAAAGACAGCCTTATGTCCGGGTGCGGGGGAAGCGCCAAACCCACCCTTGGCAACGACAGAGTCCCGTCCGCCGTGGCGTTCGACGAGGGCGGCCTGATCCGCCTTTGCGCGACGGTCAATTTCTTCCGGGTCGACGATTTTCCGGAGTTCCCGTTCCAAGTCTTTCAGCGTTTCAGCATGCGCCGGGTCAGAAGCCAAATTCGTGAGCTCTTCCGGGTCTGAGTCCAGGTCAAACAATTCAGGTTCAAAGCCAATGTAATAATTCAGCTTGAATTGCCCCTTGCGCAACATGAACCCACCGCTTGGTGAGCCCCCGGCGTGGTATTCACTGAGGACAGGCCTTGTTGCATCGTCACCGTTCGCGGCCAAGTCATACAAGGATTGGCCCGGTAGGTCGGTATCGCCCCCAGAATTGACCGCTTGTTCGCCAACGCATTCCATAATCGTTTGATAAAAATCAAGATGCGTCACCGGGGTGCTCCGAACCACGCCCGCGTCCACGTCGGGACCCGCCATGATCAAGGGGACCCCTGCAGCCTCTTCATACAAATTGGATTTCCCCCACAGTTCCCGTGCTCCCAAGTTATCACCGTGGTCGCTGGTGTAGATGACGCGGGTATCGTTTGCCAAACCGCTATCCTCAAGCGCGGCCAAGACCTTGCCGACGTTGTCGTCCATGAAGCTACAAAGACCATAATAGGAAGCGATGGCAATTTTCCATTTATCGGCATCGTCACAATCGCCAAAGTTCTGGCAGATTTTTGAGGCGTCGACCCAGGGATGGCGCGTGAAGCCTTCGTCATTGATCCCTTTCGGCAGAGGGATCGTCGCTGGATCATACATATCAAAAAATTCCTGCGGCGCGATCAGCGGATAATGCGGGCAAACCATGGAAACGAAGACCACCCAGGGTTTGTCGTCTTTTTCTTTTGCGCGATCTTGCAGCCACCGAACAGAAGCCTCTGTAATATTCCGATCATAATCCAGATAGGTCGACTCACCGGGGCCGATGTTTTCCAACAATGTCACGCCCTTCCGCCGGATTGGCAGTTCGTCCCGAACCGCGCCCAAGATATCACCGGTCCCATTGACGACGTGCAGCGGTATAATTTGTTCGTCGAAGCCTGTGGGATCGGCCTCATTCCGGTAATGTAGCTTACCAATGGAAACGACCCGATGGCCGGTATCTTGCAGTCGATGCCCCCATCCCTTGGTCTCGCCGGTGTAGGGATGCGCATTACACCAGGACCCGGTTTGATGGGCATAGCGTCCCGTCGCAAAGGCCGTCCGCGCTGGCACACAAATCGGCGACGCTGTGTAGGCCGCATTAAATCGCGTGCCCCTTGCTGCTAATTTATCCAGGTTCGGTGTTTTGACGGTGTCGTGACCCGCGCATCCAAGCACTCGAGTATTGTGTTCATCGGACATGATAATCAGAAGGTTCTTCGGCTGCATTGGGGGCCTTTCTTTGAGGTGGGTCGATACGCGGGCTTGACGTATGGTCAAAGATTAGAAACTTTTGTTTCTCCGGTAAACACCCATCGATGACATTGTTAAGGAATATCCCATGGCAGAACGGCCCACATCTCGATTAAGAAACTTGCTCAAAGGCCCAGACCTCATTTCTGCGCCCGGCGTCGCCGATGCCTTGAATGCTCGACTGGTGGCTCAGGCCGGATTTAAAGCGATCTACATGACGGGAGCTGGAACCTCAGCGGTTCGTCTGGGCGTGCCGGACATCGGGCTTTTGACCATGCATGAAATGGTCGACAACGCTGGTCGCATCGCAGAAGCCTCCGGCTTGCCGCTAATTGCCGATGCTGACACGGGCTACGGCGGTCCCATCAATGTGCGCCGCACCATCCAAGCCTATGAGCGCGCCGGTGTCGCAGGTGTCCATATTGAAGACCAGCAATGGCCGAAGCGCTGTGGGCACTTGGCCGGAAAAACCCTCATCCCGACCGAAGAAATGTCAGCCAAGATCAAGGCCGCTGTGGATGCCCGCATGGACGATGATTTTGTTGTCATTGCGCGATCTGACGCGCTGGCGGTGGAAGGATTTGATGCGGTGATGGCGCGGGGAAAAGCTTACGAAGAAGCGGGCGCGGACATCATTTTCATTGAAGCCCCCCGGGACATGGATCAACTGCGACAAATCCCTGAAGCCTTCGATGTGCCGACGCTTTATAATCTGGCTTCCAGTGGCAAGACACCGCTGTTGCCGGCGAATGAAATTCAGGACCTTGGGTATAAGATTGTGATCTATCCCAACTTGGCGATCCTTGCGGCCATTCCGGCGATCACCGACATGCTGGCGGAACTGAAAGAAACGGGCGAAGTCACCGGTATTCTCGACCGGGTGGCGACATTCCGCCAATTCTTCGATCTTTTAGGGATGGAAGAAATTCAGGAAATGGAAGAACGTTATGCGGTCTCAGAAGACGCTAAGGTCGGGTACTAAAAATCATGGCACAACCTAAAAACCTGTTCGAAAAAATTTGGGATGCGCATGTAATTCTGACAAATGACGAAGGCCAAAGCCTGCTCTTCGTTGATCGGCATTATTGTCATGACGGCTCGTTCCATGCTTTCGATATGCTGAGTGAAAGTGGGCGAAAAGTTTTGAGACCGGACCTGACGTTTGGCACGCCGGATCACTACGTTGGTACGGGTTCTGAAGACCGCGCCGACTTCGCCGACGATGAACGCGGGGACTTGGTCAGAACCCTAGAAAAAAATGCTGATGAATTTGGCATTAATCATTTTGGCTTGAGCGATTCACGCCAAGGCGTTGCCCACGTCGTCGGCCCTGAGCAAGGACTGTCGTTGCCAGGATTGCTGATCGTTTGCGGTGATTCTCATACTTCGTCGCATGGGGCCATGGGGGCGTTCGCGTTTGGAATTGGGGCGTCCGAAGTTGCGCATGTCTTGGCGACGCAATCCTTATGGCAGCTCAAACCCAAGTCTATGCGGATTACAATCACCGGCGAACGCGGGTTCGGCGTGACCGCGAAGGATGTCATCTTGGGCGTTATCGCGCGCATCAGTGCCGCCGGTGCTGTGGGTCATGCCATCGAATACGCAGGGCCTGTAATCGAAGCGATGTCGGTCGAAGAAAGGCTGACGGTGTGCAACATGTCGATTGAGGCGGGAGCAAGGGCTGGCATGGTCGCCCCCGATCAAACGACCATAGATTATATAAAAGGAAAACCCTTTGCCCCGACGGGCAAGCACTGGGATGCCGCCGTTGCCTATTGGCAGATGTTGCCAAGCGATGCAGGCGCCACCTTCGACAAGGAAGTTGAAATTGATATTGGAAGCTTGGCACCGACCCTGACTTGGGGGACCAGTCCGGAAGATGCTATTGGCATAGCCGATCTTATTCCAGACCCGGCACAAGAAACCGACCCTCAACGCCAGGACGCCAAGCAGCGCTCGCTCGATTACATGGGATTGTCTGCGGGCACGCCGCTTGTCGGTGTGCCGGTTGATCGAGTCTTCATAGGATCATGCACCAATGGCCGGATTGAAGACCTTCGTGCCGCCGCTGTCGTGGCGCGGGGTCGCAAGGCCAAAGTCCCGACCTTGGTGGTGCCGGGCTCGGGCATGGTCAAAGCCGAAGCCGAAGCCGAAGGTCTGGATAAGATATTTATCGACGCCGGTTTTGAATGGCGCTATGCCGGATGTTCCATGTGCGTCGGTATCAATGGTGACGATGTAGCGCCGAAAGAACGTTCCATTTCAACGTCTAATCGTAATTTCGAAGGACGTCAGGGCCCCGGCGCTCGGACCCATTTGGCGGGACCAGAGATGGCGGCTGCGGCGGCGGTCACCGGGTACATAACCGATGTCCGCGACTTAATAGAGGGGAACTAAATCATGCAGCCTTTTACAAAACTTTCAGCGGTTGCCATGCCCCTCGACCGGATCAACGTTGACACGGATCAGATCATCCCGGCGCGGTATCTGCGGAAGTCGCGGCGTCATCCGGACTATGCGACTTATCTGTTCCACGATCTCCGGTTTGACAACGACGATAATGAAAAGCCTGAATTCATTCTCAATCAAGAACCCTACCGGAAGGCACAAATCATCGTTGCCGATGTTAATTTTGGTTGTGGCTCATCCCGAGAAGGGGCGGTATTTGCTCTCGCCGCCTATGGGTTTCGGTCCGTGATCGCTGCCAGCTTCGGTGACATTCATTACAACAATTGTTTCAAGAACGGCGTTTTGCCGATCAGGTTGGATGAGAAAACCCTGGCAGGATTAAGGGCGCAACTTTTCGATCAACCCGGCGCATCGATTGAGATTGATCTCGAAGCTCAGACTGTGACCGGACCGGATGGCAGCCAACATGCCTTCGACATCGATCCGTTTCGCAAGCGCTGCCTGTTGGAAGGGCTGGACGATATAGGGCTTACCATGGAACACGAAGAAAAGATGGCTACGTTCGCAGAAAACTATCAGGGTAACTTCGGTTGGGCAGCGCCTGAGCCAGCTTAAGATTGATGCACAGGAGGAAGCGGCAATGGAATTAAACCTTACAGGTAAACGGGCTCTGGTGACGGGATCAACCTTGGGCATCGGTCGAGCGATTGCGGAGAGCTTGATCAGTGAAGGGGCCGAGGTGGTGATTAACAGCCGGGACCCAGATCGGGTAAAATCTGCAGTTCAGGAGTTGGAGGGTCTGGGTTCAGTTACAGGAATCGTAGCAGATTTATCATCTGCTGAAGGCGTAGACGCGTTGATCAGCGAAACTCCCAATATAGATATCTTAGTCAACAACGCGGGATTTTTTGAAGTAAAACCATTTTTCGAAATTGAAGACGCGGAATGGTTCGACATGTTCGAACTCAACGTGATGAGCGGCGTCCGCCTGTCCCGCGCTTTTATGCAAGGCATGTTGGATCGGGACTGGGGCCGGATTGTTTTTATAGGCTCAGACCAAAGCTCAAAACCCAACCCGGCGATGGCGCACTACGCGATGACCAAAACGGCGCAGGTTTCCATCGCCAGAAGCCTCGCGGAATTGACCAAAGGCACCAGCGTGACGGTAAATACCGTGCAGGTTGCACCAACGTGGACAGATGGCGTCGAAGCGTTTCTGGGTCAGCTGGCTGAAATCGACGGCACCACGGTCGACGAAATGAGCCGCGCCTATTTCGAAGAAGGCGAAGGCCAAACGTCTTTGTTGCAGCGTTGGGCAAAGCCTGAAGAAATCGCCAACGTCGTCGCCTTCCTGTGTTCGCCAAAGGCATCCGCTATTAACGGCGCAGCACCCAGGGCAGATGGGGGTATGGTGCGGAGTTTATTCTAACTCTCGCGCCAGCCGTCCATCCAGGCGATGAAAGCTGTAAGGTCTGTTTCGTTGTCAAAGCGCACACGGCAACTAACAGGGCTGCCAGACGGCTCGCTCTCATTGGGACCAATTTGCCAAGCGTCTTTGGTGGACGCGTTTAGCCACTCGCACATTTCGAACAGAAATATTTCGCTGTCATGATCGATATTGATGTAATTCCCACGTCTGTCGGAATCCGATCGTCGTCCATCAGAACGCTGATCTTCTTTGATATCGGCGGACACAGACACCCGTCGGCTTTCTGTTTGTCGGCGCTCTTGAGTAGCTAGCATAGATTGTCTCCCCTCAGATTATTTCTCGGTCGTGTTAAGTTAAGTAAAATTTATCAAAGCCTCGGAATGTCGCGAGTGGCCGTATTCAAAGGCATCATATATCGCTAAGCTGTCAGCAACTTGAACACTTTGCAGAATTGATACCCAAGAATTATTGGGTGAATAGAGACGAAATGATCCGAAAGCGCGTACGGCTGTTTACTGGTTTGGTCATGGCAACGTTCGTTGTCTTGCACTTGATCAATGCGTCTCTTGGCATTGCATCGATCCCTGCCATGGAAGCCATGCGACGGGTGCTGGTGACAGTATGGGGCAGCCCCCCCGGCATGATTCTGTTGATGGGGTCGTTCGTTACTCACATTACCCTTGCGCTTAATTCTCTGTATAACCGGTCGCATTTGAATTTGCCGACCTGGGAGTGGATTAGGATCCTTCTTGGGTTCAGCATCCCGGCCTTAGCGGCGGGCCACATCGTTGGCACTCGGATCGCCATGGCGGTGCTGGATATCGAGGTCAATTATCCCGGCACAATTGCTTTTCTTTATGGCAAGGGCTGGGCGTTTGTCTTGCGTCAATCCACCTTGATATTCGTGGCCTGGGGACACATGGCCATCGGTATTCATTTTTGGCTCCGCATCAGGCCATGGTATCCAAAGGCGGTGGTGATCCTTTATCCGCTGGCTGTGCTCATTCCAATTATGGCATTGGCGGGCTATCTGCGCGGTACGTCGGATATGGCGGCGCGCCTGGCGGCTGACCCAGGATTACCCAGCGTTCTTTTTGCAGGGTACAGGGCGTCCCCCGTTGAATTAAGAGCGGCTTTATCGGGCCTGGATTTCAAGCTGATGGGGCTTGTTTTTGGCTTGTTGGCCTTGGTCCTGGTGGCCCGGATCGTGCGCCATGCCTACCGGTCCAGGCGCGGTACTTTTTCTGTCACCTATCCTTCTGGGGTGACGGCCATTATGCCCCTTGGACATTGCATATTAGATGTCAGCCGGATTAAGGGCATCCCACACGCCTCAGTCTGTGGCGGGCGCGGACGGTGCTCCACATGCCGGGTGCGGATTATGGACGGACTGGACGACTTGCCGCCTCCAGACAAGGACGAATTAGCCGTGCTTGAACGCATCGGCGCGTCGCCTGATACGCGGCTTGCATGTCAGACGAGGCCCCGGCGTGATGTGCGGATTATACCGCTTCTGCCACCAACCACAGGGCCGAGGGAAGCGATGCGACCGGGTGGCGTCACCGGCAAGGAGATAAAGGTCGTCATGCTGTTCGCCGATCTGCGGGGGTCGACCAAACTTGGTGAGCGCAATCTGCCCTATGATGTCGTGTTTATTCTCAACGAATTTTTTGCCGAAATGGCGGCGGCTTTGTCAGACACCAATGGCCGTTACACCCAATTTAATGGCGACGGTCTGATGGCGCTCTATGGATTGGAGGGAAGTTTTGAAGATGGCTGCCGTAACGCAGTTGCGGGGGCTGTTGAAATGTTCCGCCGGATAGAAGATTTGAACAGACGGTTCGCCGGTGAACTGGAGGAACCGCTGGCCATGGGTATTGGCATTCACGGCGGCGATGCCATCGTTGGCACCATGGGACCCCCAGCGACCCCCATATTGTCAGCCATTGGCGATAACGTGAACATCGCCGCTCGGCTGGAAGCCGAAACCAAAAAACTGGGAATGCCCCTGGTGATGTCAGACGTGATCGTGCAGGCGGCTGGGTTGGACGAGCAGGGACTGACAAAAACAGCGGCTTCATTAAAGGGACGAGACGAGACAGTTTCAATCTTTGCGACCGCTGAACCGTTTAAAATTAATCTCTAAATGTACCTTCTTGTCGATTATCCCAGTTGGTCCTAAAGTCGCCTATCGGGATCAGTAGAAAGGCAACAAAAATGGCCATTTCAATTCGCCAACTGGGATCTTGTATTGGCGGTGAAGTCGATGGCGTTGATATTCGCCAGCCGCTTTCCGATGATCATGCCGCAGCGATCCACGCTGGTATGGACGAATACGCGGTATTGGTCTTTCGCGAACAACCGATGACCCAAGATCAACAGCTTGATTTTACCCTCGCCCTTGGTCCGCTCGAAAAAACCTTTAGCACAGGACTGCGGAAAGAAGGCCAATACCGCCTGCCGCCGACCTTCGCCGATGTCTCTAACCTGGATGTCGATGACAAACCCATGGCACGTGACGACCGTCGGCGGATGTTCGCGACAGGCACCCGCCTGTGGCATTCCGATAGTTCGTTCAAACCGGTCCCGGCGAAGTATTCGCTCCTGCACGGCATTACCCTGCCATCGAAAGGTGGTAATACAGAATTCGCCCATATGGGGGCGGCGTATGAAGCGCTAGATGATGACCTAAAGGACCAATGCGAGGATTTGGTGTGCGAGCATTCGCAGATGTATTCGCGCCAACAGATCGGCTTCTTCGATTTCTCTGAGGACGAACAAAAGACATTCGCGCCGGTTCGCCAAAGGCTTATCCGTACCCTTCCGGCAACTGGCCGGAAGTCGCTTTATCTGGCATCCCACGCGGGCAGTATTGTCGGCTGGCCTGTGCCGGAAGCCCGGATGTTCCTGCGCGATTTGATAGAACACGCGACCCAGCGGCAATTTGTCTATGCCCACGAATGGCGGGTCGGCGATTTGGTGATGTGGGACAACCGCCAAACAATGCACCGTGCCCGTCTGGCCCCGACGGATGAGCCCCGCGACATGCGCCGCACGACGTTGGCAGGCGATGGCCCGACCATGGAACAGGCCGCCGAATAATGACCACTGAAGTCAAACTTCTCGATTGGGCAGACTTTCCCGATAGCTTTGTGAAGTGGAAAATTAATCCGCTTGGGGCACAACTCGAAACCAAGGAAATATCGCCAGGAGTCTACATCCTGCTGTCGTCCATCACCGGCGTGAACAACACCGGCTTCGTGGTTGGGGAGAACGGCGTTCTGGTCATTGATGCACATTTCACCCTCCCCATGGCGGGTCAAATTCTTGAGCGCATTCGGGAGGTTACGGACAAGCCGATCCTGTATCTGGTCAATTTGAACTATCACGGCGACCACACCTTCGGAAACTGCGCCTTTCCGGATGAGACCCGCATCATTCAACAGCACCAAACCGCAGCACGGACCGTCTATTTTGAAGAAGAAATGGCCTTCATGTTGCCTTGCGTGGGCAATGATAAAACCAATTTCGAAGGCGTAACTTATCGCGGGCCAGACATCGTATTTGGGGATTATCTAATGATTGATCTCGGCGACCGGGTCGTGGAATGCCATTATTTCGGCCCCGCCAATACGCCGGGTGACACTATCGTTTATGTGCCGGAAGCCAAGGCCGCTTGGATGGGAAACTTAACTGGCGGAAATTTCGGTTTGGCGCTTGAGACCGACGCCCAAGTATTCCGCGATACCGTGACCAAAATTATCGAGCACCTAGATATCGACTTGATTGTATCTGCGCATCGCTCCTTGGCAGGTCCTGAATTGCTGGACGCATACCTCGAATATTTCAGCGACGTCACCGACGGCGTACAGCGTGCACTAGTTGCCGGACGATCATTAGAGCAAACCTTGGACCAAGTTACCTTAAGCAAACAATTCACCTTACCGCCCGACGACCCCCTAGCCGTCCCAAACATCGGACGGCATCACTATAACATCCAGCGGACGTATCGGGCGCTGTCGTCTTAATGCGCTCTATCCGTGGACCCGTGTTCGACAAAATTGCTCAGCAAGGGTCACGCCGACGAACCGCTTCAAACTGACTAACAATTCAAGCAAAAATTCGGCGCGTAATTGGTGGGCGTTTTGTTGGTCATTGTTGTGGGTCATGATCTTTCTCCTGTTTTAATGTTTGGGTCGATGAGGAGACTATGACCGGGGACCGTGAAATCGGCGTTCGCAATTTTTAGCTCCATCGTGAAAAAAGTGTGAAAAATTGCGAACAGAGGCGATTTCGGCGTTTTTCCTCTGTAATGTATCGCTATGACAATCTTAAAGCTTCAATTGCTGGGCGTACCCCGGATTTCAACAATGGACAGTTCGGAATTGCGATTGCCAACAAAAAAGTCCCAGGCGCTGTTGGTTTACTTAGCGAGCCCGCCTGGTGTCGCGCGGTCCCGGGATCAATTGGCGGAGCTTCTGTGGAGTCGAAGTGCTGAAGAGCAAGCACGCACAAGCCTGCGTCAAAATTTGGCACGACTGCGGAAATCCCTTGGTTCCGCCAAAGATATAATATCTGCTGATACAAGTCAGATTACGCTTGTCCCTGATCGCGTCGATACCGATACAGCGATGCTTGAGGGTCTGCTGTCCCAACCCGATATTGACTCATTAAAGGCCGCTGCAAATTTACTGAGAGGTGAATTTGCAGCGGGGCTCAATATTAATGAAGACCTTTTCGAAGAATGGATCACCACCGAACGACGCAGGATATCTGACCTTGCCGTATCCGCACTGGAACGCCTGCTTCACCATTATGAAGAATTGGAAGACTCTGACGAAGCAATCGTGGTCGCTCGGAAATTGCTTGCCATAGATCCTTTGCATGAACAGGTGCATCAATCTCTTATGCGGGCTTTGGCGCAACAGCAGCGATTTGAATCTGCACTTCAACAATTCAAAGCCTGCGAAGATTTATTGCGGAAGGAACTGGATATCGCCCCCAGTGATGAGACAGTTTCTCTGTGCGATGAAATTGCGCGTCAGCGAGAGGCCGTGCGTCATGCCCCGAACGCGCCTGCTGTCGAAACCAATGGCCTCATTCGCGCCGTGAGCAATAAACCACCGAAAGAGGCTTTGTCCGACACCAATTTCCCACCCCAGTTACAAGGCCTCGACCTAAGCGTGCCGGAACGCCCGTCGATGGTCATCTTGCCATTTTCAAATCTGACAGGTGATACAGAAAATGATCACTTGGCTGAGGGGATCCGAATTGACATTCAAGCGGCTTTGGTGAAGGTCACCGGTATCTTCCTCATAGCAGCGGGTGCCGCGAACGCCATGCGCGGGCAAGACACCACAAGCGCTGGCAAGGCACTAGGAGTCCGCTATGTTTTGCAGGGCAGCGTACGCCGCGCTGCGTCGAACTTACGCATTTCAGCGGAACTTATTGACGTTCTGGCGGGGAATGCGATTTGGACGGAAACCTATGATCGTAAACTCGACGACGGTTTTGAGGTTCAAGACGAGGTCATTCAGGAAATTATATCCGCATTGGACGTAAAGCTTCTTAGGGGCGAGCAGGCGGCGGTCTGGCACAGGACTCTCAGAGACCGAGAATCCTTGGAAATATTTTACAAAGGGCTGCAAGAATTTTTCAAACTCCAGAAAGACTCTGTGCACCGTGCCCGTAAACTTTTTGAAATCGTCGATAAAAAGCAGCCGCAAGTATCTACCGGCGCTACGTGGACCGCGATGTGTCATTGGTTCGACGCTTTTAAAGCCTGGGGCGATGAGCCGGCCAAGTCACTTAAACTCGCTGGTGAGTGGTCGGAAAAAGCTGTCGTTATGGAAGATGCTGACGGGCAGGCGCACATGGTTTTAAGCCACGTCCACCTGATGAACCGTCGATTTGATGATGCGCTTATTGTTGGTCGTGATGCGGTGGCGCTGCGTCCAAACTGCACTAACGCGAACGGCTTCTTTGCCAACGTGTTGCATTATTGCGGCCAGCAAAGCGATGCAATCGAGCACGTCACATGGGCCATTCGGTATTCGCCTGTCTTCCCGCCGTTCTTTACCGATGTTCTCTCGTTGGCACTACTGTTCAGTGAAAATTTTGCGGCAGCCACTGCAGTTGCTGATGATTCCTTGCGGTTAAATTCAGTGGGATTAACGCCTTGCCTTGTAAAAATTGCGGCCTATTCATCGCAGGATAATTTTAGCGAGGCGCGTCGCGGCTTGAAAAATGTAATGGCAGCAGACCCAACCTTTTCACTCAAACGATTTGGCAAGCAGCAACCGTACAGAAACCCACAAGACTTGGAGACGTTTTTATCAAAGCTGGGTTCTGTGGGGCTCCCTCTATAGTCGTCAACTCACTCACACGGATACGGCCAGATGCGTTTGGTTTGTGGTGGTACGAGGGAGCCATCGGGTTTCATGTAGGGTGTTGGAACATTCTTTTGATCGTCGGGCAGTTTGGCCAGGGATTGTGAATCGTAAGGCGGGCTTGCTCTATAGAACGCGTTGGGGTCCATCCAATAACTCGCTTTTGGAATTATGACCTTTCCATTGTTGGACCATTCAGGGCGGACGCTGTACACAATCGAAAAATGCAGCGCGTCGCGACGGATGCGCCGTCCCATCTTTCCGGTATTGCTGGTCTTACCAATTTCCTGACCAACCGTCACTTTCGCGCCAAGTGGTAGGGGTGACATTTCACGTAAGTGGGTATATTGGGAATATATCCAAAAGGGCAGGCCGGTTTCTGCTGGCGTGTGACGGAGCATGATTTCGATGCCCTTGCGATTACCTTGATTTTCAAATTTTCCAATGACTGTTCCCTCAGCCACAGCTCGGATTGGGGTTCCGCGCGGTTGCGGGATGTCCACGCCCTTATGCAAGGCAGGCCATGGCCGCTTATATGAATAATCGATTGCCCACTGCTCGCTATCAATTTCTGGACAATCCGCACCGCCGATAAATTTGGCTTTAAGCCCGGTCTCGATCGCGCCTCTTTTTTTCTGAATTTCGACCGCTTTGTCTCTTTCGCCGCGACGGCTCTTACCCACCATCGTGCGAATTTCCGAAGATATCTCGCCGGGCGGAACAAAGCCCTCAAGTTTTTCAAAATTCTGCGCGGGGGTCGTGTCTTTTTTTACGGTGTCCTTCGATCGTTTCTTTAGCAGGTCTTCAATGAAGGCACGTCGATCTCGTCGGCTCATTGAGCGGAATTCCCGGCGCGCCTCCCCGCTCATGTTATCAATGATTGCGCGGCCTTCCGAACTAATCCCGCTGCGCTGCCCAAGAGATTCGGTCGCGCCCAGCACTGAAAAAGCAAGTGAAACCCCGAATGCCCAGATAATCCAATGACGTCTTCTTAAACGAACTAAGGTGGATCTAAACATTTGGAACCTCCTTCTTGTGCAATTAATAAAGAATTTGGCTGCTCTCCTACGCCCGTCCCTGCAGCACCGGCATCAGATCAAAGTACGGTCGGATGATGGCTTCTTTTGATGCTTCGAAATCTATGAACAGGCCGTCAAAAAATACCTTGCCGTTGTGCAGCATGACGATGCGCGGTTGCAGGCGTTTTAGCAGGTCTTTGTCGTGGGTGATAATGACGGTGGTGCGTTGTTTACCATCGGGCAAAGGAATTTCGTGGGTCTTGAGGATTAGGTCGTGAATTTGCGTGGCGCTGGTGGGGTCGAGGCCAGTTGTTGGTTCGTCGAAAAACATGACGACCGGTTCCATAGAGAGCGCACGCGCAACGGCCAGGCGTTTAGACATGCCGCCCGAAAGGCTGACAATATCAGTTTCCATAAAATCTGCTGTATTGGGAAGAAGAACCGCCTTCAAAACCCGACGTGCAATCGGCAGGATTTCCGACGTATTGAGGTTTCGAACCTCCCGCAACCATAGCGCAATATTATCGAAAACAGTCCCTGAAAACAGCGCGTTGCGTTGGAAGACGACGCCCCATTGGGTGTGGATGCGATCAAGTTCATTGCTGTCCAGCGCAGAAAGATCGATGAGCTCCGGTGCCTCTGCCATATGGTCGGTGACTTGAATGTGACCCTTGTCCGGGTTCAATTGGCCCAAAATATGGTTGATCAAAACCGTCTTGCCGCAGCCCGACCCGCCGACGATGGCGATCACATCACCTTGGTGAATTTCTAGGCTGACCCCGCGCAAGACCGTATGGCCGTCAAACGCCTTGTGCAGGCCCTCGACCGTAATTTCAATTTCGCTCGGTTGCTTCGGTTTTGCGCGTTTTGCCATGGCGATATACCTCGCCGAGTATTGTCAACATTTGGAGGGCTCTTGGGAAGCCTGCATAGGGGGCCGTCTGCATCACGGCCTCGATAATTTCCGGCACCTCAAGACCGACGTTGGCGGCGGAAGCAGCAAACTTCCTAAAAGTGCCTTCCAATCCAAGCACAGAAAAGGATGCTAAAGAACACAGCATTCGCTGGCGCATATCCAATCCGGGACGTCGCCAGATAACGCCATATCCAAATTGTACGGCTAGTCGATACAGGTCGCCGGTAAACGCGTTATCGGGATCGGCGTATCCGACCGCAGCTTGGGTGCCGTGTAGTTCCTCCATCAGGGCTTGGCCGAGAATTTCCAATTCTTCCAGCGGGGTATCGTCGCTGGGTTCGTCTTCTATGATAATTCGACGTTCGGCAAAGACTTCGTGCAGTGTCCGTAGCGCCGTTTCGGCAACAGGATAACCACCGTAGAGCCCGCATTGGACCATGACCTCAGCAATGGAGTGGGGTGTCATCTCCATATCCAACGCTGTGCAGATATACCGGCGGAGTTGGGGCAGGCGTTGCAAAAGCGTAAGTGCCGCTAGGGTGCAGATCATCCGATCAGCCAAGGCCAATCCGGGTCGGGCCCAAATTCCTCCGTAAACCGTGTCAGTCACTAAGTCCTCAAAGCCAAGGGCTAAGTCAACAGGCGGTAGGATATTCAGTTGTGCCCGTACATCGTCTCCCTTTTTGCGGTGATCTTTCCGGCTCACGGATGCTCCTTTTCTGTAAACCAGTCGGTTGGGACCTCATTCCCGACACCTCGTTCGCGGGCTTTTTCCACCAGCAACGCACCGATGGCTGCGAACTGATAGCCCAATCCGACATTATTGAGAAAGCAAGTGGTCTCGGTTTCTGATGTTCTTCCCTGGGCACGTCCTGCCAACAAATCAAATGCCGTGGGGCAGGTGCTCAGATCAAAAGATTGGCCTACTCCGTCGCCTTCACCCTGGGTGACTTCGACAACTTCAAGCCCTTCTGTCGTAAGCCGTGTAGAGGAAGGCGCATCCAAGTGAATAACGACCTTGTTCATGGCAGAAAGAGCCGCTGGCGCAATTTCCGCCAACTTGATGGAACTGATGAATTGCCCGGGCTGCACATCGTCTTGGGACAGGATATGATTGATGCTACTGGTGGCGCAGACAACGGCGTCGGCGTTTTGTATCGCATCTTTGGCGCGGGCAACCGGCACAAATTCTATTTCAAGGTTTTCCGACATTTCCCGGCAGAAGGCTTTGCGGCGGTCTTGATTGGGGCTAAAGCAAAGAACCTTTTTAACGTCCCGAACCGCGGCGATGGCCATGACCTGACTGCCCGCCTGCCAGCCTGATCCCAACAAGCCGACCGTGTGGGTATTTTCGCGAGCCAAGTACTTTGCGCCAATTCCATTCGCTGCGGCAACTCGCAGGCGCTGGACCACACCGTCCGGGAATATGGCCAAGGGTTCACCAGTTATGCTGCTGAATAATAGCACCAATCCAACGTAGCGCTCACCTGGGGCAGCAGGTACTTTGACCCGGCGGCGTTTGCCTTCGACCTCCGGCCAAGTCACGACATCGGAATTAATACGGACGGCGCTGACCCCTAATTTAGGAATAACCCCATCCATGGTCTTCAGACTATAGACAGCGTCACTATCACCGATTGGAGCCAGACTATCAGTGCGCTGGCGATTGATACCGCGTCCAGCGTCTAATTCTTGATATGCATCCTCTAACACCGAGATGCATTCTCCCATTTCCAGGAGGCCCTCAATCTCAGCGTTGTTGAGAATCAGGGTCACGGAGCGGATGCACCCACACGTTTCGCCGCTTCACGCCCGGCAATACGACCGAACGATGCACCGGACATCAGGCCCGTACCACTGGCATAGTTGTGATAAAACAACCCGCCGACCATTTCACCGCAGGCATAAAGTCCGGGTATTGAATGTTCCGCCGTGTCTTGAACTTCGGTCTCCGTATTCACTTTGACGCCGCCGAAGGTGAAGGTGACACCGGTGGTGACGTGGAAAGCCTCAAACGGTCCTTCGTCGAGCGGGTTGGCCCAGTTGGTTTTATCGATGGCCAAGCCTTCAGTGCAGCGCCCATCCAGTACATTGGGATTGAACGGAATATCCGTGCGACACGCGGCGTTGAATTCCTTGATGGTTTTTACACAGCGCGCAGCATCCACGCCGTCCATTTTTTCCGCCAGTTCCTCAATGGTGTCGGCAACGACCTTGGTGCAGCGACGAATACGATATTCAGATCTAAGCAGGTGGAGGGTCTTCTGATCAAAAATCTGCCAGGCAAACAGGCCCGGTTGCTTAAGGATTTCACCACCGTACTTGGCATAGGTGTGGCTGTGAAAGTTTGCCCCCTCATCAACGTAGCGTTCCCCCCGCGCATTCACGATCATGCCGTAGGGGTAATTGTGCTTCTGGAATTGATCACCAATGGTCAGGTCACCGAACGCAGGCGCATTCACGTCCCAGGCAACCGAATGGGCACCAGAGAAATGCCCATATGGCATGGCCCCGGCTTTCAGCGCCATCTCAATGCCTTTGCCTGTGTTGAACTTGGTGCCGCGGACTTTGGCCAAATCCCATCCCGGCCCTAAGTACCGCGCGCGCATTTCGGCGTTGGATTCAAAACTACCACACGCCAGGATCACGGCGCTTGCATGGTACTCAACCGTCTTGCCTTCAGGCCGGGCGATAACGCCTTTGATGCCATCGTCGTCGATGATTAAATCGATGGCAGGTGTTTGATAGTGGATTTTGACGCCGTGTTCCTCAGCCTTGGCATAAAGGGCTGCCATCATTTCCGGCCCGCCGCCGGTTATGTGCAAGGCCAACCCGCCCCAGAATTTAAATTTGCCATCGACTTTGTAAGCTTGGCGTCCCAAGCCCGGCAGCATTCGCACCCCTTGGCTATGGACCCATTGGGCGGTTTCGAAACTGTTATTCACCAAAAGCTCCACCAGATCAGGATCTGTTCGATACTCGGTCAGGTTAAACATATCGTCGAAGTATTGTTCTTTGGTGTAGGTGCCAAAGTCGATATTTTCGCGTTCCTCTTCGGAAATGTCAGGGAAGATTTTTAGAATATCCTCCATGCCGTTGTGGGCGAAACGGAAGGCGCCGCCAGTAAAGAATGAATTTCCGCCGCGTTCTTCTTTGGGCGCGGATTCCAGCATCAGGACTTTGGCTCCATTTTCAGAAGCAGAGATGGCGGCGCAAAGGGCTGCATTGCCCGCGCCAATAACAAGGACATCGGCTTTGGTTGTTTCGCTCATAGTCTTTTCGTCTTTCGGAATTTTAAGCTACGCGTTGATGAGGTGTGTCTATTCGGTTTTTCTCAATAAGGGCTGTCATGGTGTTGATATCGTCGGCGGTCTCCAGGCCTTCGATGCAGGCATGCAATTGCTCAACACCAACCGCCGTTAGGACACGTTCGGCGCAGCCTTCAAATTTTGCCTTCAAAGCGCCATCGGGCAGAGGATATTTCGGTCCCCGTCCTTGCGGCTGTTGAATCCACTGAGTAAAGGTCTCGCCGCTTTTCGTGGTGACTGAGACTTCGGCAAAGAAATGTTCATCAGGTTCCGTGTGGGGGCGGGAGTTCGCCGTGATCCGGGTCATGACGTCGCGAATGTGTTTGTCGTTGATAGCATCGCCTTCAAAATTATCAACAATCACCCGGCCATCCACGAGCGCACGGGCCATGGTGTATTGGACACTGAACTTGGCGTCCAAGGATGTTTGAGGATTAGGCCTGTTGGTATGTTTCAAGCGACGGGGATGGGTGTGCGAGATTATTTCCGTTACATTGTCGCCGTTGAGGCCATGCTTTTCCCGGAGCGCCAACATCGCATCAATCGCGGAATGAGTGCTGCCACAGCAGGGGTATTTCTTAATCGCAAGGCCTGGACTAACAATGTCGAACGGATCGGCCCAGCCTTCCAGCAGGCGCGACGTATCGTAATTTCCCTCGCCGTTGAACAGTTCCAGAAACCCTTGGGAATGCTCGAACGCACCAGGGTTGGCGGTAAATCCTTGTTCGGCCAGCAACGCCGCCGCCAGTCCATTGCGGGTGGTTTCGCCAACATGCAAAGGTTTGGTCATGGTGCCGAAGTTGGCTTTAACGCCAGCCGCCAGCGAAACCGCGAGCCCCAGCGCGACCGCTGTTTTTTCCTCATCCAACCCCATCAAATGGCAGGCCGCCGCTGCCGCACCGAAGGTGCCGAGGGTTGCTGTCGGATGCCAGCCTTTTTCGTAATGATGAAAATGAACGACCCGGGCGATGGCGGTTTCGGTCTCAAACCCGATCAAGTAAGCCGCGATGACGTCTTTTCCAGACGCCTTGCGGGCTTCGGCAAGGGCGATCAGACCCGGCAAAATCGGGGCGGAGGGATGACCGCCCAGGGTGTTGTTGCAATCGTCAAAATCCAGCGCGTGAGACGCAACGCCGTTGATCTCCGCCGCGTTAAGGACAGACGCCCGCTTTCCGCTGCCAAAAAGCAAGGCCGGACCGCCCTCAGGCGTCCCATCCGCCGCGTGCATCTGTTCAATAATCTGAGTACAGCCTTCACTAAATCCGGCGAGGGTAACGCCGACCGTATCGAGAATACCCCACTTCGCCCACTGGAGCGCATCATCATCAATATCGCTGAATTTAAATGAAACAATTCGGCTGGCGAGTTCTTTGGCGATTCCCATAACGGTCTCCCACTGGATATGCCCTTTTCAGGAGCGGCGATGGCAGAGTATACAAAAGTCTCTGATAGACGAAAAGAACATGCAAGGAGCTTTCTATGAGCGGTCACACCGATCAAGGTAATCCCTACACCCGAGGCCTCGCAGAATTTGTTGCAAGTCTTGGTTACGACGATATTCCGGCTGAGGTCAAAGACCGTATAAAGCTGCTGATTTTAGATTCGCTCGGCTGTGCCCTGTATGGCGCGAAGGTGCAGTGGACGGAAATTTTGCTGGAAACTTTGACAGAGATCGATGCGTCCAAGGACGTTGGCATTTGGGGAACTGACATTCGGTTGTCGGCACCTCATGCGGCACTGGTGAATGGGACCGAGGTTCAGGGCTTTGAATTGGACGATGTTCACCGCCAAGGCGTGCTTCATGTCGGTGCCGTTGTGTTGCCGGCGTTGATTGCGGTTACCGAACTTCGGCCCGGCATGACGGGGAAGGAATTTCTGACGGCGGCTGTCGCGGGCTATGAAATAGGCCCCCGGGTCGGCATCTGCATGGGACAAGAACACATTGGTCAGGGGTGGCATTCAGGCGCGACGCTGGGGGTATTCTCTGCGTCTGCAGGCGCGGCGCGAGGGTTAGGTCTGGACGCAGATAAAACTGTTCATGCTTTAGGCATCGGCGGTACCCAGGCCGCAGGCTTGATGGCGGCGCAGTATGGTGCCATGGTCAAACGCATGCATGCTGGGCGGTCGTCTCAAAGCGGGCTTTACGGCGCATTGCTGGCCGAAAAAGGCTTTACCGGCATTGAAAACGTTTTGGAATCTGAATACGGCGGGTTCTGCACCACGTTTTCGCGTTCCACGGATCGATTCAATCTCGATGAACTCACCCGCGAATTAGGCGAGCGATTTGAGACCATGGGCGTCGCACTAAAATTTTATTCCTGTGTTGGTTCAAACCATACGACGTTAGACGCCATCCGCTTGATGCAGGACCGCCATCCGTTTGGCGCTGACGATGTTGAAAAGTTTGTCATTCATGGATCGCAAGTCACCATGGACCACGTGGGCTGGAAGTATAAGCCCCAAGGACTAACCTCGGCACAATTGAACCTACCGTTCTGTATTGCAACTTTCATGCTTGAAGGCGATTGCTTCGTTGAGCAGTTCCCTGAAGATTGTGTCGCCGACCCGGCTCGAATCGCCTACGCCGATAAGGTCGAAGTCCACCACGATGCTGAAATTACCGCAAAAGGGTCGAAATTTCGCCATACCGTGCGTGCCCAAGTCCACTTGAAGGACGGAACTGTGCTGGAAGAAACTGTCGAATCGGCGCGTGGCAGCGAAAAGAGATTTGCCACCACGGAACAAGTCGTTGAAAAATTTGAAAAACTGGCCCAGCACGCGATTCCAGATGCACAAGCGCATCAGTTACGCGATGCTATTTTGGGTCTGGATGATCTAAAAGATGCTGGAGAAATAGCCAGACTTTTGGTTGTTCAAAAATAGGGCATTTGGTTGTTCAAAAATAATTTGCTGGGGAACGACGGCTTGTGTTGACAAGCCCGAATTCCTAGATGAATACTTTCCATGTGATTTATTGTTGGGTGGGCTTTGGAAGGCACCTACTAACACGACCTTCATGAACCGAAGAATTATTGCGTGCGCTGCGACCGGGCGGCGTCGGCATCTATTTTTAGAATTTTAATTGGGATTATCGGAAATGACCTCTGGAACGGATCGAACTAAAAACGAAAAACTTTTGGCTTGGGTTGATGAAATCGCAACCATGTGCCGCCCCGCCAATATCCAATGGTGCGATGGCTCACAAGAAGAATATGACCGGATGTGCCAAGAGTTGGTGGACAAAGGCGTGTTTGTCCGGCTAAACGCGGAAAAGCGCACCAACTGTTATCTCGCCCGTTCCAATCCCCGTGATGTCGCTCGGGTCGAACACCGCACCTATATCTGTGCCGAAAAAGAAGAAGATGCTGGGCCTACCAACAATTGGGTCGCACCTGATGAAATGCGTGCGACCCTAGAGGGTCTATATGACGGCTGCATGCAGGGCAGGACAATGTACGTGGTGCCGTTTAGCATGGGGCCTCTGGG
Organism: Rhodospirillaceae bacterium; assembly: GCA_018660465.1. Taxonomy (NCBI): domain Bacteria; kingdom Pseudomonadati; phylum Pseudomonadota; class Alphaproteobacteria; order Rhodospirillales; family Rhodospirillaceae; species Rhodospirillaceae bacterium. Next base: position 29,494 of record JABJKH010000091.1, on the reverse strand, counting down.
CTCTCCCATCGCGCACATTGGCGTACAGATCACCGATTCAGCCTATGCGGTTGTGAACATGCGGATCATGGCGCGCATGGGGCAGGCAGTGCTTGATGTTCTGGGCGACAACGCATTCGTTCCGTGTCTGCATTCGGTTGGCGCGCCCTTGGCCGATGGTCAGGAAGACGAAGTCTGGCCGTGCAATCCTGATAACATCTACATCGTGCAGTTTCCGAAAGAGCGTATGATTTGGTCGTATGGCAGTGGCTACGGCGGCAATGCGCTATTGGGTAAAAAATGCTTCGCGCTTCGGATCGCCTCCATCATGGCCCGGGAAGAAGGTTGGTTGGCGGAGCACATGCTGATCTTGGGCATTGAATCGCCCGAGGGTGAAAAGACCTACGTCGCGGCGGCATTCCCAAGTGCTTGTGGCAAAACAAATCTCGCCATGGTCATTCCGCCCGCTGGCTTCGATGGTTGGAAAGCCTGGACTGTTGGTGATGATATCGCGTGGGTGAAGCCGGATGAAAACGGCCAGTTGCGGGCGATTAATCCTGAAGCGGGTTACTTCGGCGTGGCACCTGGCACATCCATTCACACCAATCCTAATGCGATGGAGATGCTGAACGCAGATACCATCTTTACCAATGTCGCGTTAACCGACGATGGCGACGTTTGGTGGGAAGGCATGACAGAAGAAGAGCCAGCCCATCTGATTGATTGGCAAGGCAATGACTGGGCACCTGGATGTGGTCGCCCAGCGGCCCACCCTAATTCCCGTTTTACCGCACCGGCGGCAAACTGCCCGACGTTGGACTCGGCTGCAGAAGATCCTGCGGGCGTACCGATCAGCGCCTTTATCTTTGGCGGTCGTCTTTCCAAGACCTTCCCGTTGGTGTTCGAATCATTTGATTGGAACCATGGGGTTTATTTGGCGGCGACCATGGGATCTGAAGCAACGGCGGCTGCCGAAGGTCAGGCGGCCATTCGCCGGGACCCAATGGCGATGCTGCCGTTCTGTGGCTATAACATGGGCGATTATTGGAGCCACTGGCTCGCAATGGGCAAGAAAATTTCCGACGCACCCGGTATCTTTCGGGTGAATTGGTTCCGCAAGGACGAAGACGGCAAATTCATGTGGCCGGGATTTGGTGAAAACACTCGGGTGCTCCAGTGGATCGTCGAACGAGTTCGCGGTCGGGCGGGGGCGGTCGAAAGCCCATTTGGTCTGATGCCTGAGCTGGATGACATCAATTGGCAAGGTATGGATTTTGATGCTGAGCAATTCTACAAGCTGATGGAAGTCGATCGCGCCGCGGCTCAGACCGAAGCTGAAGATCAGAAAAATCTGTTCGACACTTTCGGTGACCGCCTCCCTGCTGACATGGAAAGTCAACGCCAAGCGCTAATCGCTAGACTGGATGACGCGCCGGAAGTTTGGCAGGTTAAGTAGCAAGGAGTTATTGCGATCTCGTCTGTGAGAGTGTGCCGCTGAGCGTCCTTCGAGACGCGCTCAAGCGAGCGCTCCTCAGGATGAGGTTGTTTTATTATTATAAATATTTTCAACTACTTACTTAACACCCTCATCCTGAGGAGACTGCAAAGCAGTCGTCTCGAAGGACGTTCAGCGGCACACTCTCGCCACGTTATTACGGATGATGTTAACTGGTCGGCTGCTCGGCCCAACCGGCTAGCTTCTTCAAAAATTCCATACACGCATCAACTTCTGAGCGTTCAATAAACTCGTCTGGCTGATGCGCTTGGGCGGCGCTGCCCGGGCCGCAGATGACGGCGGGGATGCCGACGTCTTGGAACATTCCCGCTTCGGTCGCGAAGGGGGTAGAGGTGCAGCGGTTTTGACCGGTGAGTGCCAATACAATACTTTCTGCGGGAGACCCCGGGATCGGCACCAGGGGCATTACCGCGTGATCGAGTTCGGTCTCAATGCTGACACCCTCGCCGGCAGGTTCTGCCTGCATGCGGGGTAGAAGGTCGGTTTTCACAAATGCATTTAATCGGGTAATTGCTTCTTGTGAGTCAGCGCCTGGAATGACGCGGCAATCCCAAGCCAAACTGCATTGACCGGCGATGATGTTGGTCGCCGTGCCGCCGTCAATTCGTCCGAGATTAATTGTCGTGAACGGCGGGTCAAAATCTTCTGCACCCGGCGGTGGCGGACGGTCGCGAAATTCAGCCGCAAGGTCGGTGAGAAACCCCGCGCATTCCATTGCATAGTTAATCGCATTCACACCGAATTTCGGTGTCGACGAATGTCCGGGCTTGCCTTTTACGGTGGTTAAGTACGTGGCAATGCCGCGGTGCGCGTTGGCGACTTTCATCTCTGAAGGCTCGCCGACGATGCACATCAGGGGGCGCGGTAGGTCTTTGACAAACCGATCCAATAGCGGGCGAGCGCCCAAACAGCCGACTTCTTCATCATAGGAAAAGGCAAAATGAACAGGCACCGCCAGCTTACGCTGCACAAGACCCGGCACCATGGCCAGACAACAGGCGATAAAGCTTTTCATGTCGGACGTGCCCCGACCTTGCAGCCGCCCGTCTTTCTCCACCATTTCAAAGGGATCGCTGGTCCAAGCTTGACCCGTTACAGGTACGACATCTGTGTGGCCTGATAACACCACGCCGCCTTCAAGTTCGGGGCCAATGGTCGCGATCAAGTTGGCTTTGGTTTTTTCTTCGTTGAAAACTCGGATGGAGCTGATGCCGTGGCCATCCAGGTAGTCTGCGACAAAGTCGATGAGTTCAAGGTTGGAAAGCGCCGACGTGGTATCAAATGAAATCAGTTTGGCGATAAGGTCCTGGGTATTCATTTCTCTACCCCCGCCAGAAAGATCGGGTAAAGAGAACGATCACGGTGAACAGTTCCAACCGTCCCAACAACATGCCGCCGGCCAAAAGCCACTTGGCGGCATCTGGCAAGGATTGGAAGTTGCCAGCGGGCCCGACGACGGGACCAAGCGCTGGGCCAACGTTGGCGATGGCCGTGGCAGCGCTGGAAATTGCCGTTAGGAAATCCAGTCCCAGCATTCCCAACCCAACCGCAAGCAGCGAAAAACATAGTCCAAATACGAAGAAGAAACTCAGTACGGAAACAATAACCTCGTCAGAGATCGGTCGGCGATTGTAGTAGGGAATAAAAATGCCGTGCGGTTGCAACAGATGGCGAACCTGGGCATAGGCGGAGGCATACAATACCTGAAAGCGGAAAATTTTGATGCCGCAGGTGGTTGATCCCGCACAGCCACCGATGAACATGATGAAGAAAAATACCGGCACGGCGAAGCTGCCCCAAAGACTGTAATCGGTCGTTGCGTAGCCCGTGCCCGTCATGATTGAAATGATATTAAAGGACGCATAGCGCAGCGATTGCAAAGGGTCTAAGCCATTGTCCAGCCACAGCCAGCCAGCTGTTGCAATTACCGTCACGGCGACGAACGAAATAAACCACTGCACCTGGGTATCGCGAAATAAAGAAGCGCCATCACCGCGTACAGTCTTGAGATAAAGAATGAATGGTAGGGACCCGATGATCATACCACCGACCGCGATAATATCGATCAAGGCACTGTCATAATGCCCCAAGGATGCATCAGATGTGGAAAACCCACCGGTCGCGATGGTTGTCATGGAATGGGCGACGGCGTCGAATCCGTTCATCCCCGCGCCGAAATAGGCGAGCGCCCAAATGATGGTTAGTGCCAAATAGATCAGGCCGATGGCACCGGCGATCTGTGCTGCGCGGGGCAGAACCTTTTCCGATGGATCGGAGGATTCCATGCGGAATAACTGCATGCCGCCGACGCCAAGCAATGGGAAAATCGCGATTGCCATGACGATAATACCGATACCGCCCAACCATTGGAGCAAGGCGCGCCACATCAAAATCCCTGGTGGCGCATAATCTAAGTTAGTGATGACCGTCGATCCAGTGGTGGTGATACCAGACATGGCTTCAAAGAAGGCGTCGGTAAAACTCATGTCCAGGGAGGAGAAGGCAAACGGCAAAGACGCGAATACGGTCAGCGCGACCCAGCTTAGGGTTACCATCAGGAAGGCTTGGCGCACGGACAGACGGCCGGTGGTGGTGCGGCTGGTCAATGCCATGGAAACCCCAACGAACAGGGTCACCCCAGCGGAGACAATAAACACCTGCCAGCCAGCATTGCCCGCCACCGCGTCCACGATGGCCGGAACGACCATGCCAGCAGCTAACATGCTGAGCAAAATGCCAACAACAAGAAATACGGGCCTATAATCCATGGTATCCGCTTATTAATCGTCCATTTTGTGCGTTTGGGGTGCCACTCAAGCGTTTTGGCCCGCCTGGGTCAAGAGAAAGGGCGGGTCAAGAGAAAGGGCGGCGAGATAAAGAGAAACTCAAGCTTTAGACGTTTTCCATCGACCTTGAAGACGGATTGCCGATCATCGCCAGAAATTCCCGGCGTGTCGCGGGGTTGTCTCGAAAAGCCCCGAGCATCCTGCTGGTGACCATCAGCGAGCCATGTTTGTGAATGCCCCGGGTGGTCATGCACTGGTGGGACGCTTCGATGACGACCGCAACGCCAGACGGCTGCAAGACGTCGCGAATGGCATTGGCGATTTGAGCTGTCATTTTCTCCTGAATTTGCAAGCGCTTAGCATAGGCTTCCACGAGTCTGGCTAATTTGCTGATCCCCACCACCCGGCGCCCTGGCAGGTAGCCAACATGTGCCTTGCCGATAATCGGTGCCATGTGGTGCTCGCAATGGGATTCGAAACGAATGTCACGCAACAGCACCATCTCATCGTAGCCGTCGGTTTCTTCGAATGTTCGTTGGAGAATTTCGACTGGATCCGCCTCATATCCTTTGAAGAATTCCTCGTAAGAACGAACCACACGCGCAGGTGTGTCCTGGAGCCCTTCGCGATCAGGATCGTCCCCAGCCCAGCGCAGCAACGTCCGAACAGCATCTTCTGCCTGGTCTCTGCTTGGTCGTTCCGTTGAAGAAGATTTAACAACGCTCAAGGGCTTATCCGTACTCATAAAATCTACCTGCTAATGGATTTGTGTTGGCTGAAACGGGCTGTCTAAGGAAAACGCGGGAACATTCGCATCAAACCGGTCACCGCTCTCGGAAACCATTTGGTACGTGCCTTCCATAAATCCTGACGGTGTCGGTAAGGGGGTGCCACTGGTGTATTCGAACGACTGACCTGCTTTTAGGACCGGTTGTTCGCCAACCACCCCATCGCCGCGAATTTCCTGCACGTTGCCTGCAGCGTCCGTAATACGCCAATGGCGGGTCTTTAATTGCACCAATTCATCGCCATTATTTTCAATGCGCACGTGATAGGCCCAGACGTAGAGGCTTTCTTCCGGTGCCGATTGATCCTCTAGATAAAAAGATTCCACAGAGACTGTAATCGCCCCGGTCGTGCGAACAAAGGCGTTGGCTTCTTGTTGGTTTGGTAAGTCCACGAACGTTTCCAATTCTGCGCAAAGATTTAACTATCTCGATAAAGGTAGGGTTCTTTTTGGAATTGTCCAGTTGCAAGCGCAGATTTAATACTTAGGCGATGGTACAGGAACTGCCGCCCAATACACAGAATGTCGCGCAATGAGGATGGTTCAGCTTAACCGACTTTGCCGCATTCAAGAGGTCATGACCCAATTCGAATTGCGCGTCATAAGGCAATAGGGTGCACGGCACGACAGCCGTCTGCGTGGCCTCTTTTCGTTTAATGACCATGCGTGATGTCGCACACATAATCGTTTCCGGCGCGACGCCTAAGATATCCCAACAATGAACGGTAATTTCTGGCACATCCCGACCAGGGTCCATTTCCGGAAATAACACCAGTGCTGCTTGGTCGGTGGCATTGATCTTTATGTCTTCATGGGCGAATAGAGCGGCATAACCAGCCCTTGCTTCTTCGTCGCTTTCGTCCCAACAGGTTCGACCCGCGACTGCTAAATTAAAGTCCTTTTCCGCCAACCATTTTAACCCTTCGAGCATGGGGTGCCACGTTCCGGCTCCCCGGACATGTTCATGCTTTTCGGAGGTAAAGTGGTCGATAGAAACCCGAACTGCTAATTTGTCACCGTGCCGATCCTTGAGCGCCAACAGTTCTGTACGTTTATGATGCAAAGGCTTCATTGCATTGGTTAGCACCAGAACCCGATAGCCACGCTGTAATGCTTGGTCCATCATTTGTGGCAGATCCGGGTTCATAAAGGGCTCACCACCGGTAAAGGCGATTTCCTCTACGTCCATATCCTCACGCGCCATCTCATCAAGATAATCAACCATTTCGGCGAGTGTTAGATACGTCAATTTGTCGTTGGTTGGGGTCGACTCCATATAACAGTTTCGACACGCGATATTACAAAGGCTGCCTGTGTTGAACCATAAAGTTCGGAGGTGCGTAAGTGCCACCACTGCCCGTTGTTCCCCCTTTGCGGTAAAATCAGGGTCCCTGAATTTGAGCGGGTCTATTTCTTGGTATTCGGCTTGATTCATATCCGGCATAAGATTCTCTAGGTAGTACTCTTTATTTTCCGACTACGGACATTGTTGCACGTGCTAGCGCGATCACTTATACAAAACTTACGCTGGTACTCAAGACACAGGTTCGTTATGAGCGCCTAACATGCGCGGGTGTGGTTCAACGGTAGAACGAAAGCTTCCCAAGAATATTTCGGGATAAATCCACCCTGTAAAATCAAATTAATACGATTTTTCAAGAACAATTCTGCTGTCGCGTTTAGCAAATTCGATAATGGCCCGAAACAAGAACCAACATCAATCCTTTGCCATGAGGAGGGAAAAATTTGATATCGGTGGAAAAAACTAACAAGGATGTCAGCAATGTATGGTTTACGATTCCACAACGTACGACACAGGGCGATAAGGTTGGTCCTTTGTAAAAAGAGTTACATCTGACGCAGATAACCGGTAAATTAGATTCATTAAAATTAAATGGCCGTAAGGGGTTGGCAAGATGGGTTTGAAAGTCAGGCTAATTGGCGGATTTTTGGTAGCATTTGGGGCCGCGCTGATAAGTGCTCCACCGCCCGCGTATGCAGCCTGTGGGGATGGAGATTCTGTCACTGTTGGGACATTAACGGGCGGTAATTCCGGAACGGCAGCGTCAACCAATGCATCACAGGGCAGTGTAGACGGCGAAGGGGATGGATTAGGCCCGGTCGCGTCGCCCGTCATTCGCCGAATCATGGCGATCTCCTACACCGTGGCAGCGTTCGGAAAATTCGAAGATGCCAATGATGTTAAATCGGCAAGTAACTTAATTGCTGCGCTGACCACAGCGTCTAAATAAGTAAACTTTCTTAGACATCAACAGGGATGCTTTTGATGAAACAGTTTGAGAGTGTGAGAAACGTTGTGGGGGCAACGTTACGACGTCTTGCGATATCGGGTGTAATTTTGATCGCATGTGTCGTCGTTTTCTCAACAAGTGATCCGTCATTTGCGGGCACGCAGACAAAAAAAATGGCGATGGAGAAGGCGGCATCGGTCTTTGATACGGCTGGGTCCTATAAGCCTACGAACGCAGATGAAACCGTCATCGTTGGTATCATACGGAATAATCTGAAAAATGGATTTGAGCGGCGAGATCTCGGATTGATCAAGGCGATTCTCTCTGCAGATTTCAAATATCGGCTTTTGACCGGTAAAAATAAAACCTGGGTCGACACTCGCGAAACATACTTGGGCGCCCGCACCGATTGGGTCAAATCGAGCGCCCCAGTGCGCAACCTCAAGTATGTCATTCAGTCAGTTTCAAAAAGTTCATTGGCGAACGAACTTCGAGTCATGGCGTTGTCATCACGGTCCTCAAAACATTTTTCGCCAAAGTTTATTGAGACATTGGTGTTCAGTAAAACGAGTGGGAAGTGGCTTCTCAAGAACCAATCCCAGGTGCCCTTGCATCATCAGAACCCGGCGATGAACACGGCCCAGATTTTTGTGACCGAACGATTTCAAGGCCATTATTTCATGGCGGCATTTTTAAAGAGGCTGAGAACAGTTGGGCCGTCCGCTGCGGTTGAAACGCTCCTCAAGGGGGCCAAGTATGATAACGAAGTAGAGCAGAGCGTTATCGTTGTCTTTAGAGAGCCACCGCCGCCGGGATCAACAGTTCATTTGAAAATAAAATATGGTGTCTATGATTATCCGGTGGATTATAAAATAGAGACAGTCGATCCGTATCTTGTAATTGAAACGTCAGCAGGCGAGGTTCATTACGCGAGATTTATGACGGTAAAAGTCTTCGTAGACGGCCAAGAAGTAGCGAACCGGACGATAACTGTGGCAGATAATAAATAGATTGGTTTTTTGATATCCGGATAATGTTTCCTGAGCGGGTGTGGTTCAACGGTAGAACGAAAGCTTCCCAAGCTTTAGACGGGGGTTCGACTCCCCTCACCCGCTCCAAATCTCCAAATTTTGATCTACTAACTTAAGGGCTATGTGTCCAAAGTGGTGTCGACATAACCAATTTCATAAGCTCTGCCTGTCGGTGGGTTTCGGTTTTTTGAAAGATGGATTTTAAATGATGACGCGCGGTATCAGGCGCGTTGTTCATTTCCTCGGCGGCTTCCTTGATGCTAAGCCCACCGACAAGGTGTTTCAATAATCTCGCCTCCGACGGTGTTAGGGAAAATAATCGTTCCAACATTTCAGAAGAAAAATTTTGTGGTCGATCTGGGTCAGTAACGAATATGGCCGCCAACGGGTTCCGGTCTATTCCCACATCCGGTTTCAGCCCATCTTCGGCGATCGTGCCGATCGTCATGGGATAGGATGTCGCACCAGAAGAACGTGTGAGGGTCATCGCGTATCCGTCCGAAGCAAAATTATTGCGGCCATCGGAAATTACTTGGCGAATTATCGTATGCAGTTTTGCGCGTTCGTCGGCATTGTCTGCGGATAATATGTCCCCATGAGTGAACAACCCGTCTTCGCGTTGCGCAATTTGGCGGGCCAGCCGATTGATATGTTTAATCGACGCATTTTCGTCGACCAGAATGATGCCAACAGGCAAGTGGTCTAGCGCCAGTTCTGTCCTTTTTTCTTCCGTGATGTCATAACGGGTCACACAGGCAGCGATCTCCCCATTCCAATCAATTGGAAAAATATGGCCGGCGATCCATATCATAGAGCCGTCTTTGCGAAGTCCCTGTCTTTCCACATGCTCAATTGAAATCTGACGCTCTAGAACTTGGCGGTGTCGTTCGATCGATTCGCGGTGAAACGAGGGCACAATGAGGTCCAAAATAGTGTCCAGCGCTAAGATTTCGTTGGTCGATGCAAATCCATGAATGTGCGCAAAGGCCTGATTGACGAATAGTGGTTTGTGGTTCCGATGGACCAAAATTCCTTGTACCGAACCCTCTGCCAACGCCCTAAACCGAGCTTCACTGTTCTTGAGATCCGTCGTCGCTTGTTTAAGTTTCGAAATATCAGTTCGAATAATTGCGGTACCGCCGTTGCTCGTTTTGAACTCCGTGCTTAGCAATGCTGTTCCATCCGGCAGGATCGATTCAAAAAAATGTCCACCCGCTTTGTGATGTTCAAGACGTTTTTCCAATGACATCCTTTGACTCGTAAATTTGGTGCGAATGCCAAGCTCTTCCCTCCGTCTGGCTTGTTCTTCAAATGTTACGCCGAGTTTCAGCACGTCCTTGAGCTCGGGCCTTTTCTTCAAATAATTTTCGTTGAATAGGACTAACTTATCGTCTGAATCGTAAAGCGCATAGCCATCAGGCATGCTTTCCATCGCGTCCTTTAGAAGGCCTTCCGTACGTTTTTGCTCGGTCAGATCAAAGCGGGTGACGCAGACGGCAGGCTCGCCATCCCATTCGATATTGAAATAGCGGGTACTTGTCCAAAAACTGCTCCCGTCACGACGCAGGCCTTTCATCTCCACGTCATGTCCTCCGGGATCGCTATTTTGAAGTTTGGCGAGTAAGAAAGGAACTTGATCACGCATTTCAGGATCAATGAGAACGGTTAGGTCTGGCAAAGCCGTGATTTCTTCAGGGGAACCATACCCATGCATTTTAGCAACGGCTGGGTTCGCATACAGCGGCTTCAAATTTCGGTGCACGAGGATCCCTTGAATGGAGCTTTCCGCCAGTGCACGGAACCGCGTTTCGCTTTTCAAGAGTTCCTGCTCAGCCAGCTTTCGTTCGGTAATATCGTGTCGGATTGAACAAATCGTCGGCAGGCCGTCCCAATCCAGGACGAAAGATCGAATGCTTAACCAAAAGATGGAGCCGTCTTTTCTTCGGCCCCGGATGACTTCGTCGAGTGCCCCTATTTCCCCATTTAGTCTTTTTATATGTGCGCGTCTGGATTTTTCTCGATAATCCTCCGGCATCAATATACTGGTCGATTCCAACGACATGATCTCGCCCGTTCCGTCATAACCATACATATCGGCCAAGGCCTTATTCACATAAAGCGCTTTAAAGTTCCGGTGGATGAGAATGCCCTGAAGTGACCGATCAAAGAGGTGGTGGAATCTTTGTTCCGCTGCTAGGGCACTTTCGATCGCTGCGTTTCGGTCTGTAATATCGAAACGAATGGAACAAACAGCTGGTTCCCCATCCCAATCGATGGGAAAGGCGCGGTTCTCAATCCAAAATCGAGTGCCATCCTTTTTGATGTGAATCTGTTCCGTGTCGACCCCATTGTCTTTATCTTGGAGTAGGTTCTGGTGGCGATTATTCGCTTCTGTGTGGCGGTTTGGGGGAACAAGATCGAGACTAGAATCAAGCCCAAAAATTTCCTCCGTGGATTCATAGTCATACATGCTGGCCAAAGCCTGGTTGGCGTATAGGGTCTTGTGGTTTCTATGGACCATGATGCCCTGCCTTGATCCGTCGCATAGGGCACGGAACCGTTCCTCACTAGCACGCATGGCCTCTTCCGCCATTTTGCGTCGGGTGATATCAGATCGGATGATGGCGATGCCGCCTTCGGCTGTTCTAAATTCCCTAATTTCCACATATTCGCCAACTCGGGACTTGCGTTCAATTGGACCAGAGGGGTTCCGATGTTGGTGTAAGCGTTTTAAAATCCATGTTTCGTCACGGTACTCAGATGGATCATGGGATTCTCGTTCGACCCTGGCGCGCAAAATTTCCTCAAATGTAACACCGGGTGTTAAAAGGTCACTCAAGTCGGATTGGGATGCGAGATAATGTTCATTGCACATAACGAACTTATCTTCGGCATCGAACAAAGCAAACCCATCTTCAAAACTTTCAATAGCGCTCAGCAGACGATTATGTTCTAGAGCCGCAGTTTCTTCCGTAGCACGTAGAGCAAATTCATTTTGTTTGGATTCAGTAATGTCGCTGACGGTGATAACAATGCCGCCATCGTCCATGATACTTCGACGAACCAATTGCCACGTGCCATCGATTAGCTCGAAGATATCCGGTGATTTTCCGTCGCGAAAACGTTGCATCCAGGCTGCGACATAGTCTTCTTCATGACCAGTCGCGTCTTCTGCGCGACCGACAACGTCTTCTCGCCGCCCCTGATAGGCATGAAACCGCACCAAATCTTCATAGGGCATGCCGGGTTGTAGTAAATTCCCTGCCGCCTTATGAACCGCCTGATATTTTTTATTAAAAACGACCAGCCGTTCATCAGGCCCATAAAGGGCAAACCCGTCTGGTAGATACTCTATGGCATCGTACAGGCGGTCCTTTGTTTGATTTTGACTTGAATTTACCGTTTCGTCCAAGAGCCCTTCCCCCATTTAGGTTATCCCCTAAACGGGGTATAGATTGTGCCGAGTTGAATTCGAAATCAATACCAATTACGTGCCTGTGATGATAAATTTATGGAATTATTGCGCTTAAAACGAAGTAAAGGGAGAAGTAATGTCATCGGATAAAATAGCCGCGAAACCAAAAGCGCGGGCCCTGGGCATCAATCATGTCGTCTTGGAGGTTGGCGATTTAGATGAAGCCTTAGCGTTTTATGGAAATATCTTTGATTTCGAACTCCGAAAAAGAAATGAGACCCAGGCTTTCATTGATATGGGTGATCAATTCTTGCAGTTATCGCTTCAACCGGATCATCAGCCCGACGTAAAACGCCATTTCGGTTTCGTTGTCGATGATCGAAGTGCTATCCGGGAGACCTTGGCCGATATGGGTGTTGAGCTTATTGGTGAGCGGTTGAATTTTCGCGACCCTTGGGGCAATCGGATAGAAGTCGTGCCCTATGACAATATTCAATTTACCAAGTCCGATCATATCTTAAAGGGTATGGGCTTGGATCCTCTGGAAAAGACGGCGGAAGCAAAAGAGGAGTTAGCCAAGAAAGGCATGGTGGCGAAATAGTCCTCGCTATTTCGTGGTCATCAGCCCCTAATCATTATCGGTAACCTTTCCCCTTTGGGTTTTCCGAATACTGCGTTTACGTTTGGAATCAAGACGGCGCAGCTTGGAGCCCTTTGTTGGCTTCGTTGGTCTCCGGTGTTTGGGGACGACCGCCGCTTGGCGGATCAATTCTGCAAGCCGATCGCGGGCATCCTGACGGTTACGATCCTGGGAACGGTATTTGCTCGCCATCAAAACCAAAACACCGTCATTGGTCATCCGCCGCCCAGCCGCAACACAAAGCCGCCGATACACGGCCTTTGGCAGATTGGGGGAATTCGCCGCATCAAACCGCAGTTGCACAGCGGTCGCGACCTTGTTGACGTTTTGCCCGCCGGGGCCGGTCGCGATGATAAACTTCTCCTGAAGTTCATCGTCCGCCAGCACAATTGACTCCGTGACCCTCAACATTGTGTCGTTAGAACGTTACGACGCTGCGAATGGATTTCCCCGCGTGCATCAGATCAAAGGCCTTGTTGATGTTCTTCAAGGGCAGTGTGTGGGTGATCAAGGTATCGATGTCGATCTTGCCGTCCATATACCAGTCAACGATCTTGGGAACGTCGGTGCGCCCCTTTGCCCCGCCGAATGCCGTCCCGCGCCAGACTCGGCCTGTGACCAGTTGAAAAGGGCGCGTTGAAATTTCCTGACCCGCGCCAGCGACGCCAATGATAATGCTTTCACCCCACCCCTTATGGCAGCATTCCAACGCTTGGCGCATGACGTCCGTATTGCCGATGCATTCAAAGCTGTAATCGACGCCGCCGTTGGTAAGATCAACAATGTTCTCCACCACATTCTTCACTTTGGACGCATTCACAAAATGGGTCATGCCGAATTTTTTCGCGAGGCGCTGCTTCTTCGGGTTCATATCGACGCCGATGATTTTATCGGCACCGACCATGCGCGCCCCTTGGATCACGTTGAGCCCGATGCCGCCGAGCCCAAAGACCGCGACGTTCGATCCAGGCTCAACTTTTGCCGTGTTCATGACGGCCCCTAACCCCGTTGTCACGCCGCAACCGATATAACAGACCTTGTCGAACGGCGCGTCTTTCCGAATTTTTGCCACGGCAATTTCCGGCAGCACCGTGTAGTTGGCAAAGGTCGACGTCCCCATGTAGTGGTAAATCGGCTTACCTTTGATCGAAAAGCGACTGGTGCCATCCGGCATCAAGCCTTGACCCTGGGTCACGCGGACCGCCTGACACAGGTTTGTTTTGCCCGACGTGCAGTATTCGCACTGCCGACATTCGGGTGTGTACAAGGGGATTACGTGATCGCCCTTTTTGACGGATGTCACGCCGGGTCCAGTTTCGACGATTACACCAGCACCTTCGTGCCCCAGGATTGTCGGAAAAATTCCTTCAGGGTCGGCACCTGACAGAGTGAATTCGTCGGTGTGACAAATTCCTGTCGCTTTAATCTCAACCATAACCTCGCCCTCTCTGGGGCCTTCCAGTTGCACGGTTTCAATGCTCAGTGGTTTTTTGGCGCGTCTGGCAACGGCGGCGATAACATCCATCGTGGTTCTCCTTGGTTGTCGACCCCGGGCTTGTGGACCTTGGTCTTTGAGGGGTATTGTCCCCCGGCTTTAATTTAATTTGTGACCATAACAATGGCAGACCCAAGGGTCTAAGGTAAAGAAATGACTGAACAGAAGACCAAACCAACCGGACCGTTGAGCGGCATCCGAATTCTTGATTTAACCCGCATCCTGGCGGGACCGACGTGCACGCAGTACTTGGGTGACCTTGGCGCAGATGTCATTAAAATAGAACGTCCAAGTGCGGGTGATGATACCCGGAAATGGGGCCCTCCTTACGCCAAGACACCTGAAGGCGAAGACACCGGCGAAAGCACCTATTATCTCGCGTCCAATCGCAACAAGCGATCCGTAACGGTTGATATCTCCAAACCGGAAGGCCAAGCACTGATCAAGCGGTTGCTGAAAAAGTGCGATATTCTGACGGAGAATTTCAAGGTTGGAAATCTGGCAAAGTACAATCTCAGCTACGACGACCTGAAAGACGAATTCCCAAGTTTGATCTATTGTTCAATCACTGGTTTTGGCCAAGATGGTCCCTATGCGCCCCGGCCCGGTTATGACGTCATGGCCCAAGGTATGGGCGGACTGATGAGCCTGACAGGTCCCGTCGACGGCATGCCGTATAAAGCTGGCATGGCGGTTGCCGATATCGTCACTGGGATGAACGCGACGATTTCCATATTGGCGGCGCTGCATCACAAACAAATGACCGGCGAAGGCCAGCGCTGCGATCTGGCGCTGTTGGATTCTCAAGTGGCGTTCCTAACCTATGAAGCGGTTAATTATCTCGGTTCAGGAAACTCTCCGGTCCGGCGCGGCAACGCACATTCCAACGTTGCCCCTTATCAGGTGGTACCGTCCAAGGATGGGTATTTCATTATTGCTGCTGGTAATGATGGCCAATATCAGCGGTTCTGTGAATTGGGTGGAAAGCCGGAAATGGGGACTGACCCCCGGTTCCTAACCAATTCAGACCGAATTGTGAACCGGGATGAACTGACCCCGTTGGTTGAAGAAATGACCAAGACGCAGACCAGCGACTGGTGGATGGAAGGGCTAGAAAAGGCGAACGTCCCTGCGGGTCCGATCAATACCCTCGATAAGGTCTTCGCAAATCCCCAAATTCAGCACCGGGACATGCACATAAAACTTCCTCATGTCTCAGCTGGCGAAGTCGATCTTTTGGGCAGTCCCCTCAAACTATCGGGAACCCCGGTCAATTATCGCCACGCACCGCCTGTTATGGGGCAGCACACTGACGAGGTGCTGGAGGAATTATTAGATATGGATGACGCGGAACGCACGAAGCTGCGGGATGATGGATTTATTTAGGAAAAACTCATGAAACCAGAACAATTCGGATTTGTCGGTCTCGGCCAAATGGGCGGGCCGATGGCGACTAATATTATAAACGCGGGATTTCCCCTGACGGTTTATGACAAGGCCGGCACCCAAGGTCTTGCCCCCGAAGGCGCACAACTTGGCGCAAGCGTCGCAGATGTGGCGAAAGCCACCGATACGATATTCTTATCGGTACCCGATGGGCCGATCTCTTTATCTGTTATCGATGAAGTTATCGCCACCTCTGATCGACGTGCGGGGGTCATTATTGATCTCTCCACCATTGGCCCGGAAGCGGCCCGTGAAGCCGCGAAGCGTTGTGCCGACGCTGGGTTTGTTTACATCGATTCCCCTGTTAGTGGGGGGCAGGCAGGTGCTCGCGCTGCAACAATCGCCGTTATGTTGGCGGGGCCCAAAGATGTTGTTGATGCGCACATGGATGTCTTGAAGGGATTCGCAAAAAACCCGTTCCACGTTGGGGAACTGGCGGGCCAAGGGCAAGCCGTAAAAATTCTCAACAATTTTCTTTCGGGTACGGCGCTGGCAGCCAGCGTTGAAGCTGTCCTCTATGGCCTCTCCGCCGGTGTCGATATGAAAACGATCGTCGATGTGGTCAGTGTTTCCAGTGGTTATAATTCAGCGATCAGAGAAAAATTCCCTGCGCGGATTATGACCGAGACGTTCGATGCCGGCTTTGCGACAGCGCTTCAATCCAAAGACATAAATCTCTATTTGGAAAATGCAAAATCTGCGGGAACACCAAGTCGGATCGGTCAGCTCGTATGTGACATGTGGGACGAGCACAATGAGGCGCGTCCCGGATCAGATATCACCCATATGTATGAATTTATCCGCGACGGGGAATAAGCCAACTCATTCATCCAACCGAATGACGATCCCCTCCAATTCTGGCGACGGGGCAGGGTAGCGTTCCATAACCAAGGGGTCGTGGCCAGGGACGATGTGGTCGGGGCTGTCGGCGAGGCGTTTTAAAGTCTCATAGCCTTCCAACATTTCATCGAGGTGATAGATGACGGGGAACGGATTAACCTTTTCCATGTTGGCGTACAGGTGGCAGGCGTCCGATGCGACGACGACCCAGCCGCGCTTGGTGAAGACCCGGATAAACTGAAGCCCTGCTGTATGGCCGCCGACAAGATGGACTGTGAGCCCCGGTGCCATCTCAAAGTCACCGTCGTGAAAATCAACACGGTCCGCATAAATCTGGCGCACCATACCGACGACATCTTCGATGTTCATTGAATTTCGGAATGGCCTATGGCGCATGTTGCGGCCTGTGGCGAAGGCCATCTCTTTGTCCTGAATGTGCAGCCGTGCGTTGGGAAATAGATCAAAATTACCAACGTGATCGTAATGCATGTGGGTGAGGATGACGTCTTCAACCTCTGATGCATTTACACCAAGCAATGCCAATCCCTCTGTCGGGCAACGCAGGAAGGTCCGACCCCTGGCTTCCGCCGTTTCCTTGGTGAAGCCTGTATCGACGACGATCGTGCGCTTGTCTGATCGCAGCAGCCAGACGAAATAATCAATCGGCATCGGGCCATCATGGATGTCGGGCGGATCCTTAAAATTCATATCCGCGTTGCGGTCATGGGTCGCGTATTTAACCGCAAAGACTTCAAAAATTTCAGGTTCTGTCATGGCGTTTTATCCTTCGACCCAATCGACCATTTTCCGGCGCACGATTTCATCTGGCAAGTCACCTCGTCCCGCATTCAGATTATCAATCATGTGACCGGGGTTTGACGTTGCGGGAATGATACAAGTCATGTCCGGGTGTGCAATTAGATACTTCATAAAAAATTGCGCCCAAGACGTAATCTGATAATCCGCCGCCCAGGGCGGTAGGTCTCGGCGTTTGCTTCCGCGCACCAAGGCCCCTTGCTCGATGGGGCGATTGGCCAGGGTTGCCACGCCATTGTCCCGACAAAATGGCAGCAAGCGATTTTCCGCCACGCGGTCTTCAAGTGAATAAGGAAATTGCACGAAATCGATATCCGGGTGAGTCTTTAAAATCTGCATCATTTCGTCAAACGAACCAGATGTGTAATGGGTGATGCCGATATAGCGAATTTTACCATCGTCCTTCCATTGCCGCAGCGTCCGATAATGGGTCTGCCAATCCACAAGGTTGTGAATTTGCATCAACTCCATGAGAGGACCCGCGTGCATCAAACGATATGACTCATCCATTTCCCCAATGCCTCTGCGTTCGCCTCTGGTCCAGACCTTGGTCGCCAACCACGCCTTGTCGCGTGCGTTCATCCCTCGCAACAATTCGCCAACCACGGCTTCTGCCTTGCCATACATGGGGGAACTGTCAATTACCGTACCCCCAGCCTGGAAAAATAATTCTAGCACTTGGGTTAAGTCCCGGCGGTTTTCTGAGGATAATCGGCAATCAAACGAATTATAGGTTCCAAGACCAATGACGGGAATTTTCTCACCCGTGGATGGAATGGTTCGCTTGATCAGATCTTTTTCCATAATAGGTTTGTTAAAAATCATGAAATTCCTTTTTTGGGCAGGGTAAAATTATATCGAACGTCGTTGTTAATTTGGATACAATGCCAATACGCGTGGTTTTATTTTTTTATGGTATTTATTCATGTCTTTCCAACTCAATCTTTCCAGTAAGGATATCAAGACACTTCGTCAAAATCCGAGAACATCCTTAGACTTAAGGTCTGAAGGATGTTCTTTCCGAGTCTCTGTCGCAATTCCTTATTATAAAAAAAATATTGAAGCGCATTACGGCAAGAGTAAGGATTTCCAATTTAATCGAATCTGCGAAAATGCAGATATACCCTTCGATTTTGAACACTTTGGGCTGGCGTGTGAATTTAAACAGCCGACCCAGATTCTTTTGTTTAATGAGCAGTACGTTCTAGAAGATGGTCCTAGAAAATTAGCGGAAACGTTTGGCCCTTTAATAATTCGGAATGCCTCTGCCGTTGTCGGAGAGCAGGATGCGAGCCAAAGAAATATTTTTCCCCATTTAAGTTTTCACGTTGACCGAGGCAGGGATCATGAAAATCAGTATACCTGTCTTTTCAGGGACCCCAAAGATTCGATACATCATAAGCCGAGAGGAACCTCAACCGTGGTGATTGCGAACATTGTCGCATATTTGCAATCGGTTAAAGAATCCCCTGCCGCGGTACGTGAAAAGGGCCGGAAGGCCTTATACGAAATTTTTGACTCAGAAAATCTTGAGAGCGCAATGGGCGATATCATGTTGCGTCAACCCTGGGACGCACCAGATGGCACAGGCGAATTTTGTATTGTCGATAATCGAACGACGTTGCACGCGAGCTACCATTCCCCCCGCAAAGATTACGCAATCGGCGCCAGATACCTCTATTAGCATTCTCTCCAGCCAAAACTAATAGCGGCTGTTGCATCTTGATATAACAGTGGGCAAACTTCGGGCGATCGAAAAGAAGGAGACCCCCGCAAATGTCCGAATATATCCAGATGGACCCGGCTGATATGGAACGCCGGGAAATTTACCGACTGCTAACCGGCTCAGTCGTTCCCCGACCCATCGGTTGGGCATCAACGATTAATGGCCAAGGCATCACTAATCTTGCACCGTTTAGTTTTTTCACCGTCGTTTGTGTTGCCCCTCCGATGATTTCCCTCACCATCGCCAGGAATCCAGACGGAACAGAAAAGCACACTTTGAAGAACATTAAAGAAGTCGGGGATTTTTGCTTTAACATCGTCACCACCCCCCAGTGGAAGGAGATGGTTGATTCAGCGAACGGGATACCAGAGGAAGAAAGCGAATTCGACGCGACCGGCCTCATCCCAATTCCCAGTGAGAAAGTCAAATCACCGCGAGTGAAAGACGCCCCGATCCATTTCGAGTGCAAGTTCCATCAGGTTATTGAATTGGGCCCGAATAAGCATCCGCTGGTGATTGGCGAGGTGGTTTATTTTCATATTGATCCGGCCTGCATGACGGGCGGTTACATCGACATGCAAAAGTTGGAACCCGTCGGAAGATTGAATGGATTTTCCTACTCGGCCTTAGGCGATATTTGGGAGCGGGAATTTACCGACGGCCAACCGCGCTAAATTTAATTCCTTACCGGCGTGACCTCACCTGTCATGATATCGAGATGGTCGCTTTTGGGACCCATGGTCTTCATGACTTCAAATCCATCTTCGAATCTGTCGCAGAACAGTTCGACCACCATGCCGTCCGGGTCTTTGAGATACACGCTGTTGGTTACGTTGTGCTGAATGGTGCGGAAGACATCCATGCCCATTTCCAGCAGTTCTTCGTAGGCCGCTTTTAATTCGTCATAGTCGTTTAATTTCCAGCCCATGTGGACCAGCCCCGGTTGAGAATCTTCAGGAGACGGGCCCGTTGCGCGTTCGAACAGGGCCAAATCGTGGTGTTCGTCGCCAAAGCTCAGGAAGGCCGAGCGGCGTTCTTCACTTCGTGCAGCCAGCGTGAGACCCAGAACCTTCTCATAGAATTCTATCGATGCATCCAAGTCTGAAACGTTTAGAACCACGTGGTGTAGCCGTTTGGCGCGTATCATCTATATCCCCTAGATCGAGAAATCGGAACCCATGCCCCATAATAGTATGAGAAGATGAGCAAATTCAACTTGAAGCCCCAATCGAAACTAGGGGCTAGATTTATTAGAAAATTGTAATATTTACCATTGATATTGTACTAATTATTTAAGTAAAATTGAGATCTGATCCACTCCGCCAAACAGAGAACAATTATGAAAAGAAACTTATCGAAATGCGTCTTAACGGCTTTTTTTGTCGCGTCAATTTTTACAATTATGCCTCTACCGACCGAAGCAAGTGAAATACCCCAACCGACTTTGGGCGAGGACGGGCTCTATCGACATTCTTGGTTTCTGGAGAGTTTTCTAGACATCAAAGAAGACATGCAGACAGCCAAGGATAACGGCAAGCGTCTGGTCGTCTTGATCGAACAGAAGGGATGTATCTATTGTAAAAAGGTACAAACTGAAATTTTGGTCGATCCAAGAATCAACGCCTACGTCCGCAAACATTTTGAAGTCCTGCAGATAGATTTATGGGGCTATAAAGAAGTCACCGACCTGGATGGAGAAGTTACGACAGAAAGAAAAGTTTCTCGGAAATGGCGCTCCATGTTCACACCAACCATCGTGTTCATGCCTGAATCCGTTGAAAAGGCGAAGGGCAAAAGTGGCGGTGATGCAGCGGTCGCGGTCATGCCGGGTGCCTTTGGCAAGGGAACCTTCCTGGCCCTCTTTGAATGGGTGCATAACAAAGGCTACGAAAAGGGCGAGCATTTCCAAAAATACGTTAATGATCGTTATTGGAAGAAAAGGGGTGGGCGACCGAAACAGTAGGTCGTATAAATTTATTCAACGAAATGTTGGATGAATACAATGCGTGTAAAATTTATTGGATTGATTTGGGCGATAATTATTACGGTCGTGGCTCCCGCCTTTCCTGTTGCAGCCCAAGCCCCTGACACCGGCAAAGGCATGGAAGTCTTCCTCAAAATCAAGGCCCCGCTGGATGAACCCCGCGGTCTGTGTGTCGACATTCCTGGCCACAAGGCGCGAGTCAATGTTAAGCGGTCCTTGGTCGTGCACACCTGCAAATGGACGATCTGGAATTTTGACGAACGCTTTGATCTGGCCGCGTTTGGCAAAGGCAACCTCCGTATGTCTCGGTACGATCTATGCCTTGGTGTTAACTCAAAAGACAAAATGTCAAAAATTGTCCTGGCGGCGTGCGACGGTGATCCCCTGCGGCAGTGGAAATATGTCGAGGGACGATTGCAATTGGCGGCCGCACCTGAGATGTGTCTGACAATTGGTCCTGAACCTTCAGAGCTTACGCCTGGTGGGCGCCGCCTGCCGTCCAAGAACGTTGCCCGGTCGCTTGCCTTGGACACTTGCAGCGATAAAGCACGAGATCGACAGGTCTGGCATCCGGCGGCACTTAGGCAATAAGCCACAGACCCAGCGGAGGTTGTGAGGTCCGCATAGATGGGCTACCAAATGTGTGAACGCTCCTCAGCCAGGGGAGTCACAAAAATTTAAGAGAGGACCCTGTTATGGATGCCGATGCAAAGAAGACCGCGTTAAGAATGATTCCTTATGGAATTTATGTGCTTACCGCCAAGAGTTCTGACGGGTCAATTGCTGCGGCAACCGTGAACTGGGTCACGCAAACATCCTTCGATCCACCGCTCATCGTCATTGGGCTTAAGTCTGATTCAGGTGCCTATGCGGCGGTTAAGGAGTCAGGCTCGTTCGCCATGAACATGCTGGGCAAGGGACAGCAGGGTCAAGCCTTCGCCTTTTTCAAGCCCGCCGAAGTCGATGGAAACACCATAAGCGGCGAACCCTTCCACGATGGCTCAACCGGCTCTCCCATTCTTGATAACGCGCCAGCCAATGTAGAATGTAAATTGGTTGAAATTGTTGAGCAGGGCGACCATCACATTGTCATTGGCGAAATCATCGACGCTAACGTGGCCCAACAACCAGACGGTCGGCCGGATGAAGCGATCCTGGAAATGAAGGAACTGGGCGACAACGTTTTTTACGGTGGTTAGAAAACCTAAACGATGAAGCTTTCCCCAGAAGAACAGGCGATGCTGGACGGCGAGCATGGAGAAGCGCGCCGCTGGGCGATGGAACACATGATCCGCGTCGGCACCTGTTTCGATGCGGAAGATTTTGTCGAGGTCACCCAGGCCCACATGATGGCCGATACGGAATCGCTTGGTGACGCGGGGGTTGAATTCGTCGAAAAGTTCGCGGCCTTGCCGGAAGACCAGCGTAAGGTCCGTATCCCGATGATCACCGATCCTCGCGGCATTGATTTCAGGCACTATAAAACCCTCAAACAAACTGACGAGATGGCGACGCTCGAGCAACGCGCCATTGACGCGTTTGAGGCCCTCGGAATCCTGATGACCGATACCTGCATCAACTACCAAACCATCATGCCGCCGATGCGGGGCGAGCACTTGGCTTATGGTGATACAGGGGTGGTGATTTATTGTAACAGCGTGCTCGGTGCCTATTCCAATTTCGAAGGTGGCCCTTCTGCGTTGGCCGCGGGACTGACAGGCCGCACGCCGCGCTATGGTTTGCACCTGGATGAAAACCGCCGCGCGACCTGCCGCTACCGCGTCAATTATCAACCACAAGGATTATCCGACTGGGGTGCACTTGGTGGGGTAATCGGCAAGCTCGCCGGGTCCTATTGGGAAGTCGCGGCCATCGAAGGAATTGATACGCCGCCAGGCTCTGACCAGATGAAACACATGGGAGCGGCGATGGCCAGCTTCGGCTCGATCCCGTTATATCACTTGGTCGGCCACACGCCGGAGGCCCCGACCATCGATGCGGTTTGTGATCCGACGGATTTGGACTGCGTGGAAATTAATGAACAGGACATCGTTAATTTCTACGGCAATTATGGCGGCAAGGGAGAGAAGGTCGACGTCGTTGTCTTCTCAGCGCCGCAGCTTTCCATCATCGAAATGAACCAAGTCGCCGACCTTCTTGAGGGTCAAAAAGTGCACAAGGATACGGCCCTGCTGGTGGCGACATCGCCAACGGTTGGCGCTGATGCGGAGCGACTGGGCATCTCTCAGAGGATCGAAGATGCCGGAGGGTTGGTTCTGCATGGCATGTGCTTCTATCAGAGCTATGCCCGAGAAATGGCGCTGGCAAATGGCTGGCGTCGGCTGATGACGAATTCGGCGAAGCTGGTAAACATCATCGGCGGTTACGGCTATCAGCCAAGTCTTGCCAGCATGGAAGACTGTGTCGCGTCTGCGGTTGCGGGGGAGGTTGTCTGATGCCGGAGATCAGAAAAGTTACAAGGGAACTTAAATGTCACGTCGGTGTCGGCGAAGAAGTCACCGGCGAAGCGCTTGTCACCGACGATAATTTCTCCGCACGTTATGATCTCGATCGGATTAAGGGCATCTTTTCGCGCCCCCAGCACAAACTTGCGGGGATAAGCTACGTCGATAAAATTCTCGTGGTCAACACGGCAAAGGGCGGCGTCGCGTCTGCGTGGATGCTCCACGAAATGGCGGCCCGCGGCATCGCCCCCAAAGCCATTTTATTTAATCGCTTCAACCCAATCCTTGCTCAAGGCGCTGCCCTCGCCAACATGGCCTGCTGCGACCGATTTGAAGACGGTGACGTAACAACCCTAATTAAAACCGGCGAACGCGTAACGGTCATTCCTCAGGAGGGACGGGTTGTTGTTGAGGAGGACGGGTTAGTGCGTTGAGGATTGGCTAGGGCAAGAGGATTCGGGCCTCCGCAACCTCTACTTTTTGCCTCTCCAAGTTGCTCTAGAATTCCAACCCGGCATTGTTAACTGCGTCGACAACCTTATTGGAAGCATTAAAGTAAATTGTAAATTTAGTTAGATCACGTGATCCAGGATCGACCGCGTAACTTTTTTTGTCCATATTGCTTTCCCTTGCAATGAGGTCAAAAAACTTAAATATCCATAAGACTTGGAAGACAGCAAAGGACCATTCGATGTCACTTGAAGAAAGACTCGTTGTTCGTCGCACCGAAAGTCGGCGTAAAGCATCTGCCGAGCGGATTACCGCGCTGGATAATTTGACGAAGTCCTTACGCGAAAACGTCATTCCTAACATCATCAAACCGGGCACTTCCTTACCGGCTTTTGCATTGTCCAATGCCAACGGTACAGCCATTAAATCTGACGATTTAATCGCAAAGGGTCCCCTCGTCGTACAATTTTTCAGAGGCCATTGGTGAGCGCACTGTATGATAGAGCTGGATGCTCTATGTAACATCGTCAAGCCTCTAGAAAATATCGGCGCTACTCTTGTGACAATCACGCCGCAACAAGGCGCGTTCAGCAAGCGACTGATTGAAGAGCGCAATCTCAATTTTGATATGTTGAGCGATACCGACAATGACTATGCTGAGAAATTGGGTCTCAAATTCGCCCTCCCTCCAAAAATCATTGAAATCTACAGCGCAAATGCCATCGATATACCTGGGGCCAATGGAAATGACAGTTGGACCCTGCCCGTACCTGGGCGGTTGGTCGTCGATCAACAAGGTATTGTTCGCTCAACTAGTTTCGACCCTGACTACACACACCGCCCGGAACCCGAAGCGACCGTTGAAGTAGTTGAGGGGCTTTTAAATAGACCGCTAACCGCTTAACGGTGAGAATGATACCCACCGGGGCGCCGATTGTAATGACAACCATACCGATTTAACCCAGCACCAATGACAGTGATTGAGACGATAAGAATGTGGACTCTAGAACCACAACGATTAGAGCTCATCCAACCTGAATGATCAAAACTGTAAGTGGTTTAGCTCATTTTTGAATGCATCCAATGTTCGTTTGAGGTTGCGCTCAGATTCGGACTGTTCCAAACCGTCAAAGCTGGGCAATATATGGACGGCATTTTATAAGAAGGCGTTGGAGCGGCAATTCATTTGCTGAAAAGCCGGATGAGTTGTTGATTTTGAATAAGGTGACGTTACACTTATAATTAGAAGACTGTCTTGGTTTTCAGGGCCGGAGAAGAACTTACATGATGTACACTTGTGAGCGTAAAAAGGGCAGTTAATAACGGCCTTAGAGGTATCTGACATACTCATTCACAACTGACAAAACCTACAATCGATTGGAAATCTTGAAAGTCCAATGCAAAAAGTTGGTCACCATCTCCAGATAGAAGCGATAAAGAAAACGGGAGCTGAGCGAGATATCTTCGCACGATCAGCCTATAATCGGTATTACTATGGGGCATTTCTTGACGTTCGAAAAATGCTCGCTGAATTTGATCCAAATTGGGCTCAGATGCCACACAAATCTATACCCGAATTTTTGAAGGGGTCGATCACTAAAATCTATAAAAGAAAAAAATCGCGAGCAAACAGAAACGGAGATTTTGAACTTATACCTAAACTAGATAACGGGATTCGCTCTGCCGCAGCACTAGCGAGCTTGATGGAAAAAGCCAATGCTACCCGTGTCATTGCCGATTACGAACCATCAGAAGCTGTCGTTTTTTCCTCTACGCAACGGTTTTCTCTCAGAAATATTGAAATAACGGAAGCGCATGGATGGGGCGCTGCTGTTCAAATTTGGACGATTAGCATCAAGGAAGCTTGGAGGCAGACTAATGTCTGATGAAACGAATATCTCAGATGAGTTGATAGCGTCTGGAATTAGTCTTGTCGGCGATCTCGTTCAAGATGCGAGTGAGGAAAAAAAATTCTATGTTTTTGTGCGGGTCACTCGCAATAAATTTGGTTTTCAGCGCCCCTCAAATTACAAGTTGCGCAAATTGTCGGAAAATTTTGAAAAAAGAAATCTCCAAGTTGCCTTCATCATTTCGGGGAATGAAGGTGAAGACATTCAATCCAGTGTAAAAACAACTCTATTTCGCTTCTTTCCCGAAATTGTTAGAAACGCTTTTGTTTCGCTTGATCATGAAAGTGCAACGGTGTGGGTAGAACCAAAAAAAGTGCTGACACGCGAGGAGGAAGAAGCAATTGGATCCAAAACGAAAGAGATCCTTCAGGTCCTAGGAATACGTCTTAATGCAGTGATGATTACATCCTCTGAAAATGTTCCGACGCGAACCGCTTGCCTCAGCTCTATCAGAGTGAAATCTCCATTGACGCAGGAAGAGCTTAAAACTGCACTGATAGAGCGAAATTTTCATGTTCCCCACAAAGATTGGCTATCGAATATGTTGGATAAACTAAGAAAATCGGGGCTTATATTGAGACGAGAAAACGGTCAATTTATGCTAACGCTTTCTGGACTAAGAGCGCTCGGTTCCGAGAAAAACAGGAGAAGTCCCGACATCTCTAGGGCACTTGATATTGCTCGGCGTGGCTTTTAACATGAAAAGCGTGGGAGTCTCAGGCGCGGGCGTGCATCACGCTCAACTGCCTAGACCAAGAACAGAAGGGCCCGGCTTGTCAGTCGGTGCTCCTTCGAATCACCGCCAGACAAGCCGGTGCTCTCGAAAGGTACTCTTACCGAAAGGAACCTTTGCTATATGAGGCTCCCACAACCTCAGTTGGAATCAATCGGCTTCCTATTTGAAGCGCCGTCCGAGCTAATTCAGGCAATGGGCAATGAATGTTCGCCTGACGAAGCTGATGAGATACGGCGTCTGTATGGACTCGGTTTGCCACCGGTTACGTCTCAGGAATCATTGTCTGTAATATTTGGCTACAATCCGGGATTTATATGGTCTCTGCTAAATCGCACACCCCGACACTATCGGCATTTTGAAATCCCCAAAGGAGCGGGGCATAGACAAATAGAAGCTCCACGGGTCGCGCTAAAAGCTATACAGAAATGGCTAAGCCATCATCTTCAAAGAGCGTGGACGCCGAACGAAAATGTATTTGGCTTCGTCCCTGGTAGATCGCACATAGATGCTGCAGCCAAACATCTTTCTTCGGAATGGGTTTTTTCTGTAGATTTAGAGAATTTTTTTCCCTCAGTTTCCATCCGACGCGTGAAAGAAGCATTGCGCACCGTGGGCTATCAAACTGACAAAAGCGTTGAAATCTTATCGACTCTTTGTTGCTTAGATAATCACTTGGTTCAAGGTTCACCGACCAGTCCGGTACTTTCAAATATAGTGCTCAAAAATGTTGATCAACAATTTGCATCAATAGCGGCTGAAAAAAAAATTGTATTCACCCGATATGCTGATGATATCGTTTTTTCAGGTAGCGGAGATATTCCCCATCAAACATTAACGCAGATTAAATCTGTGGTTTCGGATGATGGCTGGACCCTATCTGAGCGTAAAGAGCGTCTTTCTGAAACTCCGAATAGGCTTAAAGTACACGGACTACTAGTCCATGGGCGAAAATTACGATTAACCAAGGGATATCGTAATCGTATTAGAGCGTACCGACATCTCCTGAAAAATGAAAAGATAAAGGAAGAAGACTTAAGCAAGATTAAGGGGCATCTGAATTATGCTTCTCAGGTAGAGTAAGGTTTTTTTATTTGGTTGTTCTCATGTGTATTTCTGCGTTAACCGGGCCTATCAGTCCCTGTTACGGTAATATCTCATGATAGACTGTCGCTCAAAACTGGGTAGTTTAATTCATCAGCCCCCGACATGAAAGTTGGAGCATGCAGCACTTTCAATTCTAAGCAACATACAAGCGCACGGAACTTCGGATGCTACACAGTTAGCATGAACTTCGCGAACAACACTCTATGTCGCTCGTTCGCGATCCTATGTGTGTCCGGGCGACGATAATGCCTAAAACTCCTAGAGTTCCACCATTTATCGGCCAAATCATTCCTTGAGAACGAATAGAACGATGTTACGCTTTTACTGAACATAGGTAGAAGCAAAGGAAAGTTTATGTCCATTCTAAAATCTCTAAATATCGTTTCTGAAGAACAAGGTGGTGCCGATCCATTCGCCTCAGCGAAAGTTATCTGAACGCCATTAGTTGTGTTGTTAACGTACAGGGTGTCGTCAGAAGAAAATTTGGCTAAATCAACGATATTTTTCAGATGATCTCGTATGCTTTCTTGCTTAGTAAACGGCGACGCCACATTTTTGATAATACCTTCATCGGCATTACCAACCCAAACGCTGTAGCCATCATCCTCTTTTCGCAGCAAAACAGACGCAAACCCATCACAGAAAGCCTCTTCAGGTAAATCAAACTCCTCAACACTAACAAAATGACGGGAGTTAATTCTTGCAATTTCCGCTTTTGAAAATAAAGAGATCTTAGGTTTACCATTAACACTTTCAGCATCAGTATTAGAACGTGCAAGGACGACTAATCGTTCAATGCCTAAAGAATCTAATTCATCCGAAAGTGTCTGTTCATTCCATTCATTTCTCTCAGCATATTCGAGCACACGGGCGTATTTCGATATGACTGGGCTCGATTTTGATGCTTCCCAGACAGTCTCATTGCTGCCCTTTCCTTTGGGGACAAATGCGCCGTATACGCAACGCACGGCGACCGTCCAGGAAAAGTCTTCGCGGATGAGATTTCTATCTGTGCAAATTGTTTGAAAGTCAGTAGGAGCTTTCTTGGCCTGTTTTCCAAATTTGTAACATTCCACTAAGGCGGCACGAGCAACTTCACCATGCTGTAAATTTAGCAGACCCGTTTCCGCTCTAATTATCTGAGAAAATGCCTGGGCCGCGCTCTGTGCTAACTGATCAAGGGACATAAAATTCTCCATACTGGTCACCGACGTCATAACCCATGCCTAGCAATGTTGTGGATTTTTCCCTGTTATGGAACCGAGGAAAGCAGGCGGACATCTCTCGAACGCTATCATGTGTACGACTTACTGCATCACGGACGGCGATATACGGGGCGTGGAGATCGCCGGGCAAACTAAACTCAGCGCTATCAACACTTGATGGAATGAAGATTTCACCATCAGCGGCATGGGTTACTGTCAAATCCTTGTTAGTCATGCCGCCAATCCGCCTGTGTTTCTTACATCAAAAAGTGGCTAATTTTACTTTGTGGTCCTATGGGTGGCGGAACGTCTGTAATGAAAAATCTAGGAATGCACTTAAGATAGAAATATTTTGTCTAAAATCCCGCCGACTATATTTTACACAACTTAATGATGCCGAGTCTTTGTTTTTTATGCAACTAAAAAGTATGAAAATTTATAATGCGTCATAATATATTCATTGAAATGTGTAATATTAAAACATATTTTGAATACCATTATATGCAATAGGAGGAAATTTGATGGCCGAGAAGCTGAAAGTAACCGGAGAGAAATCAAAGAAACTGCGGAAAAAAGGTGGGACTTACCTAAAGAAACTCCGCGCAGCTTCGGGTCTGACACAGCGAGAATTAGCTGAGCAAACCGGTTTCAAATATTACACATTCATTAGTCAGATTGAGAATGGCGTAGGACGAATTCCACCGAACCTATACAAACCGTATGCCAAGGCAGTCGGTGTTGATCTAGCAGAGTTCGTTAAGGAGATGCTCAGGTGCTACGATCCGTATACATATAAGTGTCTGTTCGGCCCTGCATCGAAGAAAAAAAAGGCCACTAAACGCTGATCTTGTAGACAGGGGTGTAAATTCTAAGTTTTATGTTTTAGTCCGCTTATAGGGGGTAAAGCAGAC
>JABJKH010000090.1 GCA_018660465.1 Rhodospirillaceae bacterium | reverse complement strand
TGTTGCCGTTGGTGTGCTGGGTACCACCCATGCACCAAACCACCGTACCAGGACGGTTGTTGGCTATGGTCCGGGCAACGCGCTTCATTTGCGAGCCAGGAATACCAGTTACACGCTCGGTTTCTTCTGGTGTCCACTTCTTCACTTCGGCTTTGATTTCGTCAATGCCGTAAACGCGCTGTTGGATAAAGGCTTTATCTTCCCAACCGTTTTCGAAGATGTGCCACAGAAGGCCCCAAATCAATCCAACGTCAGTGCCCGGACGGAACCGGACAAATTCGTCAGCATGGGCGGCCGTGCGGGTAAACCGTGGGTCGCACACGATCAACGCTGCATTGTTGGTTTCCTTCGCCTTCAAGATGTGCTGCATGGCAACGGGATGCGCTTCCGCTGCGTTTGAGCCAATCATAAAAATAGCGCGGGAATTATGCATGTCGTTGAAGTGGTTCGTCATGGCGCCATAGCCCCAGGTGTTTGCAACACCTGCAACCGTGGTCGAGTGACAAATACGCGCCTGGTGGTCACCATTGTTGGAACCCCAGAATGCATAAAACTTACGGAACAGATATGCCTGTTCGTTACTGAACTTGGCAGAACCGAGCCAGTAAACAGAATCAGGACCGGATGACTTGCGCACTGCAAGCATCTTATCGCCAATTTCGTTAACAGCTACATCCCAAGAAAGCCGCTTCCATTTGCCGCCTTCCAATTTCATCGGGAATTTTAGCCGACGTTCGCCGTGTGCGTGTTCACGGACGGCCGCACCCTTGGCACAGTGCGCGCCTAGGTTGATCGGGCTATCGAAGCCGGGCTCTTGGCCTTTCCAAACGCCCTTATCGACTTCAGCAATAACCGTACACCCGACGGCACAGTGCGTACACACTGACTTTTTAATCGCCATACCTGTTGCGGCGGGTGAAGCGGCAGATGCCTGCTTAACCGTTCCCAAAGGCATGGTAGAGGCGATAGCAGCACCGCCAGCAGTCAACCCAGACCGCCGTAGGAAGGTTCGACGATCCATGGATCCGCCGACCACACCGCTTAACGCTTTCGACAAACGGGGGCCATTCGCTACCCCGTTTTGCTTTTTGATAAGCATTAGGTCTCTCCTGTTAAACTAAATTAAAACCGAGCCAATTCGTAATACTTCTGGACATGTTCGGTTTCCCGATAGCCCGCTTGACCGGCTTCGGCTTTCGTAACCTTTGCCTGGGCCGTTTTGGACGAAAGCGCAACCGCTGCAACACCCGCAGCACCTGTCGCTAAGCCCGCACCTTTTAAGAAATCACGGCGTGACTTCTTTTGGCTTTCTTTCTCATTGCTCATGGAATGTACCTCCCACATTTCAAATCCACGAAACTAAAACCTCTGATCAAAAGGCCAAAACGCCAAAGACGCCCAATCGAACGGTTTCGCCACGCCCAATTGTTAATTCGTCATCCCAAACGCTTCGTTCTCAATCTCCAAGAACAAGCGCCCTAACGTACCGACTGGCTTAAACATCACAGCCGATTTCGCGGTTTCTAAATCCGCAAAAAACTTCGAGGCCCACGTCGAAACATGGGCCTCGTAAAATTCTTTCTGTTCGGAAAGCTCTTTCGGCGCACCAAACGCGCCGGTAATCATGCCATGCATCATTTCACAGATGATGCCGATTTGATCTTCGGGTTGCGATAAATCGTCAGACCGCGCAATGCCAAATCTTTCCATATCACCGCGAAGATCGGCCAGCGGTTTTTCGTGAAGAAAGCCTGTTAGATAAACCGATGCAAACGGCATCAATTCACCCCGGACCATACCAATAAACAATGTGTTGAATTCGTCGGCTGCATCTTCCTCAGATATTTTGGCGGTCTCATAGGAAAGCGCCCCCAGCGCTTGCCCCATCGGCGTATCATCGCCGTCCAAGTCGCGCAGAACATTCAGAAGGTCTTCCGTCGGTGGTGAGGTTAGCAAGCGCGCCAGCAGCCCGTAAAACTGCGCACGCAACAAATCCTCTTCAGGAATTTCCTGTTCGACGGAGTTGCCCACCTCGACCTGTTGTTCGTTCATTCGTTAACCACCGCGATTAATACGCGTTATTTTGATTAAAGCCCTAAAGGACTTGCCCACCTGCGGCACGTTTCCTAACCGGAAATCTTTATGCCAAACGCAACAGACGCCTCACCCACTCCCGGAAGACTCCACTGCGGTTACAACTATCGGAGTCTTTTGATACCCAAGTCAATTAGATTCTTAACTAAAAGCATTCAATTTTGCGAGACCGGTTCATTTGGCAAACCGTTAGGTCCCCAGGTGCAATAATCTTATATTTGAAGGGGTCTAATCGCCCACTTATAACATCTTGTTTTATATTAACTTTTTCTAATAAATAGAAGTTGTAATTTGCACGATTCTGGCTGGTTCAAATGGACTCGATTGGGTCCTCTTCGGAGGGTGAAGAAGGGGCCTCAGCGTCGCCCATTTCACTACCGTCCTCATCGTCTAAATCCTCAACATCTTCGATGTCTTCCGGGTCGTCTTCGGCTACATCTTCGACTTCATCGGGTCCCACATCAGATACCTTATCGTTCGCCTCTTTAAGCTTCTCGGCCCCTTCTGAAACAAACGTCTTCATCGCCTCAATAATCGTAAAGTCCTCGTCGTAGTCGTTGAGCCCATCCAGATTTGCCAGCACCGGGTCGCTCCCCCACAATTTTCGCAGCGCTACTTTTTTCAAAGCCTCCGGCACCCCTTCGGCGAGGAAGGGCGTATAATCTGAATCTTTTTCCAATGTTTCGATATCGGGAAGATCCTCAGACAGAACCGTGACGACTTCTTCTGATTCAGGTGCCACCACTTCTTCAGGCACGACATCATCGGCTTGGCTCTCTGGCAGATTTGCGGCCTGTACTGGCTCTTCCAGTTCAGGCTCCACTTTTTCCTGGGTTTCGGTCTTTAACCGAGACCATCGCGAAAATCGCCCTTCCGCCATATCAGCGGCCCTTATTTCGGAATTCAGGATCCCCGCCGCCGGTGTCAGCCTGCTTGCGCGGATCGTGGGGTTTGCGTTTGCGCTTTTTGAAGGGGATTTCAACGTGGTGTTCGTTGATGAACTCTTCGACCCAGTGGGCTGTTTCCGGCGGCATCGGCACGGCCTCTACCAATTCTTCCCCTGTATCCATATAATCCTGGGTTTCAAATGCGCAGGCGGTCAGCAGGAACGGTTCAAACTCATGTTCACCTTCTTCTTCACCTGGACGCATCACCACGTAAACGGACGGCGGGTTCTGCGACAGATTAACCCGATAGCCTTCGGTTTCGCCTTTGAACAACTCCAGGTCCAGCGTTCCCGCATGGTACTGCACCCAGCCATCTCCGCGGCTTAGTTCCTTCCATTCATCCACGGGCTCAGCGCCTGGGAACACCGCGACCGGACGCCACTCATGGTCTTGCCAAGGGTGGTCCGTTTTGCGGCGTTCGACCACGATGCCAAAAGGTATGCTGTCAGTCGGTTTCAACTTAGCGCCCCTTCAAAAAATAGAATGCTTATAAAAACACGTCTTGTACTTTCGTACACGAAGCGTTTTCCTACAGCCAACACCTAATTTTAAGTTCGCGTCGAATAGGGGGGCGCTTCAGGGATGGAAATTAACGGTAAAACAATCCTCGTCTGCGATTGCGAAGGTACGATGACGCTGGACGGCAAGGCCCTGGCGAAGGCCTTGGGCGGCGATAACTTGGCGGTAAACAAGCAACTCTGTCGCGCACAGATTGAAAATTTTAAAGACAGCGTCGCCAAGGGTTTGCCCATGTTAGTCGCGTGCACCCAAGAAGCACCGCTGTTTCTTGAAACCCTGGCTGACGGAGAGGCCGACGTCCGCTTTGCCAACATCCGTGAACGCGCAGGCTGGTCCAAAGACGGCACCAAGGCCATCCCAAAAATGGCAGCTTTGTTGGCCGAAGCTGCACTTGATATTCCGTCCGGCACGACCGTCAGCATGGAATCGCAAGGTGAAGTTATGGTCATGGGGGTCGGTGAAATCGCCGTTGAGGCCGGCAAGCAATTGTCATCGCGTCTCAATCCCATGGTTCTACTGTCGGGTACAGACGATCTAATCCCACCGGGACGCATGGATTTTCCGATCTTCACGGGTAGGGCCAAATCCGCCAAAGGATATTTAGGCGCGTTTCAGGTCGATTTGGAAAAATACGCCCCGGCCACGCCGTGGTCACGGGACAGCTTAGGCTTCGATGAAAACGCACAGTCCGGCACATCCAGTTGCGATATCATCCTTGATCTTCGCGGTGACCAACCGCTGTTTGATGCGCCAGAAAAACGCGATGGATATTTTAATCCTGACCCGGGCAACCCAGCGGACGTTCAAAAAGCGCTGTTTGAAATCGCTGACCTGGTTGGTGAGTTCGAAAAACCCCGCTACGTAGACGTTAATGAGGCAATCTGCGCCCATTCCCGAAACGAGCAAGTCGGTTGCACTCGCTGTCTCGACCTCTGTCCAACAAATGCAATTACCCCTGCAGGTGATCATATCGAAATCGATCCCTTCATTTGCGCTGGCTGCGGGTCTTGCGCCAGCACCTGTCCGACGGGGGCGGTTACCTATACCTTGCCAGCGGGCGATCAGCTTTTAAATCGGCTGCGAACAATCGTTGGAACGTATCTTGACGCCGGTGGCGAAGCCCCGGTGATCCTGGTTCACGATGGCGAACATGGTGACGAACTCATTGGCATTATGGCGCGAATGGGCAAAGGCTTACCGGCGAACGTAATTCCTTTCGCAGTCAACGAAACCACCCAAGTCGGACTTGATTTTCTAGTATCGGTGTTTGCCTATGGCGCATCAGAACTACGACTTCTGGTCGCCCCGCAAAAACGATCTGACGCCGACGGGCTTGTGGCCCAAGTCGAACTCGCAGATCAGGTTTTGGCAGGGCTTGGCTATGGCGACGGTCGCATCCAGATTATTGACGACGCCGATCCGTCTCAGGTAGAAGATCACTTGCACAGCCTGGAGAAAGTGGCGGGTATTGCCCGTGGTGATTTCCTGCCGCTCGGTGGCAAAACTACATTGCTACGGAGTGCACTGTTGGCGCTCCATGAAAATGCACCGAAGCCGGTTGATGAGATTGAGTTGCCGGTGGGGGCACCTTTAGGGGCTGCGTTAATTAATGCCGAGGGTTGCACCCTTTGTCTGGCCTGTGTCGGGGCTTGTCCGACCGGGGCCATGAAAGACAATCCAGACAAGCCGCAATTGAGCTTCCGCGAAGACCTGTGCGTTCAATGCGGACTTTGTCGCACCACCTGCCCGGAAAGCGTTATCACTCTGAAACCTAGGGTCAGCTTCGCCGGCGGCGTCACCGCGCATGAAGTTGTCAAGCAAGAAGAACCTTTCGAATGCACCCGCTGCGGCAAGGCATTCGGCACAAAATCATCGATTGAGAAGATGATTGAGAAGCTATCAGGTCATGCGATGTTCGCCGATGAAGGCCGGCTGGCACTGCTGAAAATGTGCGACAACTGCCGGGTCGTTGAACAAATGAACGACACCAATCAGCCGTTCGCCATGGGGGAACCCCGAGTTCCGCGCACAACGGACGATTATCTCCGCGAACGCGAAGAACTTCGTGCAAAGGCTAAGAAAGAAACGGGTGAACCCGATAACAAGCCTAATAACGATAACGACGATTAGGTTTTCTTCGCGCGTGGTTTACTTGGCTGTTTACTTGATGGTTTACGGGGCGGCTTAATTCGACCAAGTTTTTCGCGAACACCATCAACATGAGATTTAAGGTCGTAAAGCCCGGACGCGTAGGACAGCGGCACGTGTATGTCCACGAGATCGTTCTCAATTGTCTCGACTCGGGCCTTCAACGCTTTTAATTCAGTCGCCGAGGGTTTTGCCGCAGCCTCAACCTCAATCTCATGTAAGTCTTTGTACCAACGATATATTCTGTTCTCGACTCGCCATTTATAAGTCGGTGGCAATATTTTAGCCAAGGGATATATCAGCGTGACCAAGGGTAAAAGCATAACCTTCAATCGGTCGATCATTGTCGCCGCCCAAAACGGCAAAATCTGATGCAAAAATGACGGGCCATCGCGAAGGTAACGCTCGGTTTCCTCACTCATCGGGAACTCAACGAATTCAGATGATGGAAACTGTCCAGGCTTGGAAAACAAACCGCCATCGCCATGTACTTTCTTGGCGGTTTGAACCAGCAACGTCATAAGCGCCGGATGTAAATCTTCGCGGGTGACCAAGCTGGCCGTCGGTGCCAGCAGGGTAATATTATCTGGCGGCAAATTTTGATCGAGATCAATGGCCCCTTCCGGCAAGGTGACGCTGGAAAGCGATCGATTGCGCCGGGTATAGGCCTCGTGCCGGGCGAAATTCATCACCGAGATTCCTGGCGAACGGATGAGCCTGCTCACCAAGGCTGACCGTGGCGACGCGATCACCATGGCCGCATCCAATTCGCCTTTGATCAGCAAATTGGCCGCGGCGTTACCTCCATGTTTGGTTAACTCAGTATTCTTTTCATCCAATCTATTGGCTTCCAGAAGTTCCAACGCGACGGCGCGTGTACCACTGCCGTCCGGTCCAATGGCGACCCGGCTGCTGCGTAGATCAGTCAATCTATCGATAACCAGTCCTTCGCGGGTAAAGACCCACAGGGGCTCGTAATAAAGACTGGCGAGGGCAACCAATTGGTCGCCCGTTGAGGCATCAGCAGTGCCGCCTTGGACGAAGGCGACATCAACACCTGATTTTGGGTCCTCAAGCAGTTCAATATTGGCGACTGAGCCCGCAGTCTGCTTAACGTCCAAGGTGATCCCTTCTTGCTTGAGAAGTTCTTTATAAAGGTTACCGAAGCTGTAATAAGCGCCAGTCAGGCTGCCCGTCGCGATGCGGATATGCTTAGGAGGTGCCGGTTCAACAAATTGGTAGGCGACCATAAAGCCCGCCAACGTTAGACCAACGCCCAGCACCCAGATCTTTAATTGATCTTTATTCATTCGAAAAATCCCATCCTATCAACCGGCTCTTTAAGGCCGTGTGTCGTCACACTAGCCCATCGGATGGGAAATTGTCGCCGGTTTATTTTACTAACGCTTTAATTTGTGATCTAGAGCGCTATCTCATAGAGATCATTGATATAGGACTCAAAGAAGAATTCATGCGTACGCTTATTTCTATAACAGACCTTTCGAAAACTTATGCCTCTGAATTCCACGCGCTCAAAAGCGTTAGCTTGGATGTCCAAGAAGGTGAAATTCTGGCATTGCTGGGCCCAAACGGCGCTGGAAAGACGACGCTGATCAGCCTGATCTGTGGCATCGTCACGCCGACTTCGGGAACAGTTGTGGTTGATGGTCACGATATTATCAGCGGTTACCGCGCCACCCGAAGTCTCATCGGCTTGGTACCACAAGAACTAACCACCGATGCCTTTGAAACAGTATTTGATACGGTTTCATTTAGCCGCGGTCTTTTCGGTAAAAAAGCCAACCCGGCGCATATCGAAAAAGTGCTGAAAGACCTCACGTTGTGGGACAAGCGCGACAACATGATCATGGAGCTATCCGGCGGCATGAAACGGCGGGTGCTGATCGCTAAGGCGTTGTCGCATGAGCCCAGAATCCTGTTCCTCGATGAACCTACAGCGGGGGTAGACGTTGAGCTTCGGAAAGATATGTGGGGGCTCGTCCGCGAGCTCCAAGAAACCGGCGTCACCATCATTCTAACCACCCACTACATCGAAGAGGCCGAAGCCATTGCAGATCGGATTGGCGTCATCAACAAAGGTGAAATCGTGCTTGTTGAAGAAAAAGATGAGCTGATGCGCAAGTTGGGTAAGAAGCAACTTACCGTTGAGTTAGCGGAAAAGATTGACGCAATTCCAACTCAGTTGGAGCCCTACAACCTTGAGCTTCATGAAGACGGAACGCATCTGATTTATACCTATGACACCCAAGCAGAACGAACCGGAATTACCGCGCTGCTGAGCGAGCTTCGTCAGTCTGGGGTCAATTTTAGAGACCTCATGACGACACAAAGTTCGCTGGAAGATATTTTTGTAACCTTGGTGAGAGAATCCGAATGAACATTCACGCGGTCAAAGCAATTTACAAATTTGAAATGGCCAGAACAAAGCGAACGATCTTCCAAAGTATCGTCGCCCCGGTTATTTCAACGTCGCTTTATTTTCTCGTCTTCGGATCCGCCATCGGGTCGCGAATTCTGGATGTCGATGGCGTCAGCTACGGTGCCTTTATTGTGCCGGGATTGATCATGTTGTCGCTGCTGACACAAAGCGTCGCGAACGCATCGTTTGGAATTTACTTTCCTAAATTCACCGGAACGATTTATGAGCTTTTGTCGGCGCCGGTTTCATCATTTGAAATCGTGCTTGGATATGTCGGAGCAGCGACCACAAAGTCGGTCATTCTGGGTCTCATCATCTTGGCCACGGCAGGGTTGTTCGTACCACTTCAGATCGCCCATCCGTTTTGGATGATCCTGTTTTTAATCCTCACGTCCATTACATTTAGTTTGTTCGGATTCATCATCGGCATCTGGGCCAACAGTTTCGAGCAGTTGCAGATCGTTCCGTTAATATTCGTAACGCCCTTGGTGTTCTTAGGAGGGACATTTTATTCGGTAAATATGCTGCCACCGTTCTGGCAGGACGTGACGCTGTTTAATCCCGTTTTATACCTGATCAGCGGATTTCGCTGGAGCTTTTACGAAATCGCAGACGTCAGCATGCTTGCAAGCGTGACGACGATCTTCGGCTTTTTAGCAATCTGCCTGTTTACCGTGGGTTGGATCTTTAAAACCGGCTATCAAGTCAAGAATTAGCTACCGCCAAAAACCTTGCTCAGAATTTCCGTCGTGCGTTTGGCCGGGTTTTCGCGGATCTCTTTTTCTTCTTTCGCCAGATAGTAAAAAATTCCGTCGAGGGATTTTTCCAGCGCGTAATTGGTCAGGTTGTTTTTCACATCCGGCACAAACGGCAGGTTCGAATACTGCCCGACCATATTATCATAGGATTGAACGGCACCGACTTCGCTCAAGGTAGAATTTATGATCGGCCGCATGGCAGTCTGAAGTGAAGACGTCATTTTTCCCTGAAAGTACCGCGTCGCCGCGTCGGTCGGCCCATTCAAAATCTTTTTCACGTCATCCAAGGTCAGTTGCGTGATGGCATCAAAGAAGATGTCTTTTGCAATCGGTGTCGCTGTTTCGGCGGCTCGGTTGAGTTTTAGCTCAAGGTCTTCACCGAGACTCCCCATCCCAACCGCGCTGAGTGCCGACTGAACGGTCTTAAGATTATCAGGTAGCGGAATGTGAATGCTTGGGTCCTTATTGAAACCGTCCGCCTTTCCCAAAGTCCCGACAACCCTCTCCGTTCCGACTTTCAAGGCGTCGCGGAGACCCAGGCTAATATCACCAGTACTGAGTCCACCACTGCCCGAGTCCTTGTCATTGTCCAAGCCGATGGCCGACTTGGCCTTATCAAGAAAATTAAACTGAGCCCCAGAGCTACTGGGAAACAATAGAATGGCCGCCGCTAAAATTCCGACATATTTGAGGGTGAGACTTCGTTGGATCATGGTTTGGTTCCTTAATCTAGATACAGATAGATATTTAGCCGAACAGCCCCTTTTGCAACATCTTTATTTAGAAATTATAGAGCTTCTGGAGCCGTCTCCGGTGGCTTATCAGCTGCGTCCTTCGTTTTACGCTCTCGGAAGGCAATATATGTCGTCGCGCTAAAGATCATCGCAGCACCTACAAAGGTCCAGATTCCCGGCACCTCGGCAAAAAATAGATAAGCAAACAAGGCCACCCACAACAATCGTGTGAAGGCTATCGGAATGACCACAGTCATGTCGGCATTTCTAAAAGACTGGCTCATGCACAGCAATCCGATGCTGCCCAAGCTGCCCATTGCGGCCAGCCACGCCAATTGCTCCCAGGTCGGCCACGTCCACACAAAGCAAGCAGCAACAAAGGCAATCGGCGTCGATAGCATGGCACCGTAAATGGTCAAGGTAACGCTGCTTTCGGTACGACTCAGAATCTTTACGGTCACCAGCAAGACCGCCCAAGTAGTTGCGGACGCCAGAGCAAACATGCTGCCGGCATCGAGTTCAACCACACCCGGTTGAACAATCACAACGGCGCCGATAAAGCCAATAATCACTGCCACAATTCGCCGAATGCGAATGATCTCGCCAAGTATAACCACTGCGAGAAGCGTACTAATGAGAGGGCCCGTAAAAGTTAAGGCGATAACTTTGGCGAGAGGCGCCAGAGCCAGGGCCGCAAAATAGAGCGACATACTGAAAACCGTAACCGATGACCGAAATAGATGTAGACCAAACCGCTCTGTTTGTAATGGTTTGAAGCCATGGCGCATGAAGACAGGTAGGAAAAATAAAAATCCGAAGAACAACCTGAAAAATACGATTTCAAATGTATGTATGTCATCCGATACATACCGGACCATAGAGTTCATGGTCCCAGAGAAAAACGCTGCCAGAAGCATGAAGATCATGCCTTTGAGCGCAGTTTTCTCACCGCCGAATAGGTTCATAATTTGAGGCATATAATTAGATAGCCGCCGAATTAAATGTGAAAAAATTAATTAGAAGAAGCCGCGCTTTTGACCCTGCTTTTCGAAATATTTTTGGTGATAGTCCTCGGCCCGCCAGAAAGTTTCAGCGGGACGAATTTCAGTCATGATCTTACCTCTTTGGCGACCAGAACTTTCTTCTTTTTCCAAGGACACCCGGGCGGATTCATCTTGGTCAGCGCTGTAAACATAAACACCTGAACGGTATTGAGTACCGACGTCGGGTCCCTGACGATTGAGTTGAGTCGGATCATGGAGTTGCCAAAACAGATCAAGCAATTGCTCAAAGCTGACAAGGTCTGGATCATAATCGAGTTCGACGACTTCTGTATGGCCGGTTTGGCCGGTGCAGACATCTTGATACGTGGGATTATCTTTTGCACCCTGAGCGTATCCGACCGCTGTTGATACAACGCCCGGCACTTTGGCAAACGTGTGCTCCACACCCCAAAAACATCCCGCACCAAACATCGCCTTTTTGGTTTCTGCCATCGGACCTACCACACTCGTTTGTTAAAACCGTCCTGAACTATAAGGCTTCGATACCGCCTTCGCCAGACCGGACCGCCCCCTCCAAGAACCTTTCCCATTCCCGAACGGCTTCTATGTCTTCATAAATAGCATCGCTCGCACCCAGAATTTTCTTCTTCACAGCCGCACGAATTTTCTTGCTTGTCCCCAATTCAACGGCAATTCGGACGTAGTCTTCCGGCGTTTCAGCGATGCAATCGGCAACACCCATCTTGGAATAAAGCGCCTGGGTCACCCGACCCCGCATGAAAGTCCCCGGCAATGTCACGACAGGTGTGCCAAAAGCGAAGGCTTCATAGTTCGTGTTACCGCCGCTAAAATGCGGCGTATCCAGCATCACATCCGCCAACAAGATCAGGCTTAAGAAATCTTCATGCTGTTGTGGGGGTACAAAGTGAATGCGTCTCGCGAGACCTTTGCCGTGTGCCTGCAGGCTCGCCTTCACCTGCACGCCCCAGTTCTTGAACTGGCCGTCCACCATTACCAGCACACCCTTTTTGTCTTTTTTTAGAATGTCGGCCAGCATTGGATAAAAATCTGGGTGGAACTTAAACAATGTCTGCGGACACAGATATAGATTGGCCTTGGCATCAAAGCCGAAGTCGGATCGGGTCTTGGGCTTTTTAGGCTCTTCTGGTTTATAATAGTACGTGGGCAGGGTCGAAAGCTTATGCAGCTTTTCGGAATAATGTTCCTCTGCCCCTTCCGGTTCCAACAACTCAGACGATACGAAATAATCGATGGTATTGACCCCAGTTGTATCGGGATGCCCCCAGCACACGCACTGCACCGGAGCCAATCGTGCGAAAGCCAAAAAATAGGTCTGCAACACCATACCAATATCAGGAAAGACCACAGCGTCCAATTGCCGCTGGGCGATTGTCTGCTGGGCAGCTTGTATATTTTCGGGAAGGGCGACTGCTTCGTCGGCACTTTCGGTAATGGCTTTAAATACCGGGTCAGTCGCTTGCGGCGGAACAAAAACACTGACGTGAAATTTATCACGGTCCAGGTTCGCAATCAGTCCGCGATATAGCCTGCCAATTGTGTGATTGCGCAGAAATGTCGACACAAACCCCACCTTAATGCGGGCACCTGGTTCCGGCTTCGTCGGGGTCGTACAGTGGGGTGCTTGATAGTCCAGACCCGGGCAAATTTTCCGATATAATGACGCCAGAATTTGCTGAACTTCCCGGTCGTCTTCGCCATGATACGCCAAGAAGAACGTCGTCGTATTAAGGTCCTTGGCCGGGTCATCAATTTTCAGGTCTTGGCGGTGAAGGGCGGTCAGTGATCGAACCAACCCCCGGCGGACCTGTTGGATTTCTTCCACTGATTTATTGAACGTCGGTAGCGATACGACCGAATCAACACGCAGGCTATCTTTGGGCGCCAACGCCAACGCTATCCCGTAATGCGACAACGCCTCGGTCAAATGACCGGCTTGGCGCAGCAGCATACCCAAGTTCGAATGGGTCATGGCTGAGGCAGGATCGGCGATGAGAGACTGACGGTGTGCCTCAATCGAGGCGTCCATTTTCGCCTGATCTTTATAA
The DNA here is from genome assembly GCA_018660465.1 of Rhodospirillaceae bacterium. Taxonomy (NCBI): domain Bacteria; kingdom Pseudomonadati; phylum Pseudomonadota; class Alphaproteobacteria; order Rhodospirillales; family Rhodospirillaceae; species Rhodospirillaceae bacterium. The sequence goes on along the minus strand of JABJKH010000090.1, from coordinate 40,224 downwards.
AGCTGCCCCAAATTGTTATGGGCATTCGCAAAATTGGGCGAAATTTCGATCGCTTTTTTGTAATGGCTCTCTGCTTCCTTGAAGTCTCTCAAAACCTTCAGGACATTCGCAAGATTGTAGTGAGAATCCGCCAGTTCCGGATTGATCTCAATCGCACGACGCAGCACAGCCACAGCTTCTTCGTTCCGACCCAATGCGCGCAGCATAACCCCTAAGTTACTGTGATATCCCGCATTAGACGCGTTAATAGAGATGGCTTGACGGATCAGACCCACCGCAGAGTCAGAATCACCCCCGCGGTGGCAGATCAATCCCATCAGGTGCAGGGCTTCCGCATCGTTAGGAACATCGACCAGGATTTGCCGACACAAGGCCAGCCCGTCCTCAATCTTCCCCGCGTGATAGCAAGCCTGCGCTTGGCTCAGCCTCTGATCAGGCGGTGCACTTGTTTCTGTAGCCACGGTTTACTTACAGGTGGTTAAAGCCGCTTTACAACTTCGCTGGCATTTTTTATCGCGCTTCGCACAGCCGCGCCGACAGGACTTAAATGTCCCCATGCAGTCACGCGCCTGTCTAGGTCGAGCGCTAACACAACTCTGCTTACAGGCGTCCAAGGTTGCCGATGGGTGCTTCACCCGGCAATCCATAACGCATTTGACAGGGTCGCCTTGCGCTATTTGAAGGACATCCGCTGAGGTGAGCCCCGCCTGAGATTGTTGTTCTGCCTGCAGTGGCGCGGAAAATGCTATAACCAAACCAACAATCGCCAACATCCGAAGAAAAATCATAATCGTCTCCTTCTCTGCAAATTGAGAGTGCTCTATAAATTAAAAGCTTATTCCCTAATACCCTATAGCCGTAATCATTAAGTTAAGACCATCTTATAAACCGCCCCGGCCGTCGCACACATTGCGAGGGTTGGGATCATACCGATCTTAAGCCGTAGCATCGCGACAAGTGCCCCGGCGGCGAGGACAAGAGCGATACCGTCAATGGTCTCCCATACCGGTATCTGCAGCGTCATCCCAGCCGTCTGAACCTCATCAACTTTGCCAAAGACAACATGCAGCCCAAACCACACGGCGAGGTTCAATATGACGCCAACTACCGCTGCCGTAATCGCCGAAAGTGCCGCACTGAGGGATTTATTTCCGCGCAAGGCCTCAATATAAGGCGCGCCCAGGAATATCCACAGGAAGCACGGTACGAACGTCACCCACGTTGTAATCATCGCGCCTAAGAACCCTGCAAACATCGGATCAAGCATGCCGGGGTTCCGATAGGCACCCATGAAACCAACGAACTGCACGACCATGATGAGGGGTCCAGGAGTCGTCTCCGCCATTCCCAAACCATCAAGCATCTCACCTGGAGCCAGCCAATGGTAAAAATTCACCGCTTCCTGAGCAACGTAAGCCAAAACCGCATACGCGCCGCCGAAGGTTACCACCGCCATCTTGCTAAAAAAGAATCCTTCCTGAACATAGACATGGCCCAACCCAAGAACCGCGATCAGTACCGCAAGCGGACTTAACCAAAGTGTTAAACACACAACCGATACCTTAATCGCACGTGCACGTGACGGTTTGGTATGATCCAGGTTCCCACTAGATAACGCGGCATCGACCGCAGGGGTATCTTCACCCCCTTCGGGCTCGTGGCCGCTAACAATAACGAAATTGTCAGGGTTCAAGCGGCCGCCAAAAAAGCCAATAATACCAGCCCCCAGAACAACCATAGGAAAGGGCACTTGGAATAAGAACAACGCTGCAAATGCCGCTAATGCTAGCGCCGCCATGACCGAGTTTTTTAAAGCCCGCTTGCCAATGCGAAGTACGGCCTCAATCACCACGGCCAGGACCGCTGCTTTGATGCCATAAAAGATGGCTTGGACAAAACTGACGTCTTGGTACCCGGCATAAAGAATGCTCAACCCCAAGATGACGACGGCTCCAGGAATAACGAATAAAACACCCGCGACAACGCCGCCAAGGGTACGATGAAGCAGCCAACCAATGTAGGTCGCCAATTGCTGCGCTTCTGGCCCCGGCAAGAGCATGCAATAGTTCAGCGCGTGCAAAAACCGGCTTTCACTAATCCATTTCTTTTCCTCGACAAGCACCCGGTGCATCAGGGCAATCTGCCCAGCCGGACCGCCGAAACTCAACATCGCAATCTTCACCCATACGCGGAATGCTTCGCCGAAACTGATGCCATTTGAGTTCACTCTAGAGCCCCATCATTTTCAACGTCGCTGAGCACAGCGCGCTATCAGGATCGATAAAGTCATCCAAGATCGAAAAATGATTTTTGCCGGGGACTTCCATGCTTCTGCAATCGCAGCCCATTTCTGACCAGGCTTCCGTGATGTTACTGGTATGGCGTTTGAATTCTGCGGTTTCGGCGCCACCAACCGCAAACAATACCGGCGCTTCTTTAGTCGGCGGTAGGGTGATGGAACTGTTGCGCTCAACCTCCCCATCGGACAGGTGCAAAATATCGTTGATGAAGCATTTTTGAATGGGTTCAAGCTCATAAATCCCGCTTAAGGCAACGCCACCCTTTAAGACATTGGAGGGTAATCCGCCATGCGCCGCCCAATCTGTCGCCATCATCATCGACACCAAATGACCCCCTGCTGAATTGCCCGTGACAAATACCCAATCAGGATCACCGCCGTGTTCAGCGATATTGCCATGAACCCAGGTTACGGCGGCCCTACACTGACGCACGATTTCATCCAAATCCACCGACGGGATTAGCGCATAATTTATCACCACTGTGAGCGCCCCTGATGATGCAAATCGTTCGGCGATAAAGCTGTATTCTTTTTTATCGCGGCGCATCCAAAATCCGCCGTGTATGAAGATATTTACCGGGACAACCCCTTGGTTGTTGGGCCGAACAATATCTAGTTTCTCCATGGCGCTAGGGCCGTAGGCGATATCCAAGGCATGGTCGTATTTCGCAAGCGTTTCTGTCGACATTCCAGCCCATCGCTCCATGATGTCATCAACGCTCGGAACTGCGGCCCCATTATCGTACTGAGCATCCAAACCTTCCTGGGTGTAGTCGCTAAAAATTAAATCGCCGTCCATCGTATTCCCCCTGATTTCGTCTTACAGCAGATTTACAGGCAGATTACACACGAAGGGGATGGTCGGGAAGGCTTCGGTTTTGCTAAGCTGTAAAAAACGAACGCTACAGGGATGAGCCACATGGGAAACGCCTACGAGGACGCACACCAGAAATCGCTGGAAGACCCTGAAGGATTCTGGGGGGCTGCGGCGGAGGAAATCGATTGGACCAAAAAATGGGACAAGGTGCTGGATGACACCAACCCGCCCTTCTATCGCTGGTTTGTCGGCGGTGAAACCAACACCTGCCATAATGCCCTCGACCGTCATGTAGACAGTGGACGCGCCGACCAACTGGCGCTGATCTATGACAGTCCGGCGACGGGTGGCACGGTTAGAAAATATACCTACCGCGAACTCAGAGACACCGTCGCCAAATTTGCAGGCGTATTAGCCGGCCTTGGTGTTGGCAAAGGCGACAGAATCATCATCTACATGCCGATGGTGCCTGAGGCCGCCATTGCCATGTTGGCAGCAGCACGACTGGGCGCGGTACACTCCGTCGTTTTTGGTGGATTTGCCGCAAATGAACTCGCCACCCGTATTGATGACGCGAAACCCAAGGTGATGGTATCAGCTTCGTGTGGCATCGAGCCCGGACGAGTTGTGGAATACAAACCCTTGCTCGATGGTGCTGTTGATCTGGCCCAGCACAAAATCGATCATTGCGTGATTCTGCAACGTCCAGAAGTCACCGCAAGCATGATTGAGGACCGCGATGTGGATTGGGAGAGCGCCACAGAGGCTGCTGCCCCTCACGATTGCGTGCCTGTCCTGGCAACCGATCCGCTGTATATTCTCTATACCTCCGGCACCACTGGCGTCCCTAAAGGCATTGTCCGCGACAATGGCGGTCATATGGTGTCGCTGAAATGGTCGATGAAGGCGGTCTACGATGTGGACCCGGGCGAAGTCTATTGGGCTGCCTCAGATGTTGGTTGGGTAGTGGGGCATTCGTATATTGTTTATGCGCCGCTGCTACATGGTTGCACGACGGTCTTGTACGAAGGCAAACCTGTCGGCACGCCAGACGCAGGCGCGTTCTGGCGGGTGATTTCTGAACACAAAGTCCAAACCCTGTTCACCGCGCCAACTGCTTTTCGCGCCATCAAGCGCGAAGATCCCAATGGCGAATTCTTGAAGAAATACGACATGAGCAACTTCAAGATTCTTTTCCTGGCGGGAGAACGCACCGACCCCGACACCCTCCACTGGGCCGAAGATAAACTCGGCACCCAAGTGATCGACCATTGGTGGCAGACGGAATCGGGCTGGCCGATGGCGGCCAATTGCATGGGGCTGCATGCCTACCCGGTAAAACCGGGATCACCGTCCATGCCGGTTCCAGGCTTCGACATACAAGTGCTTGATGATAACAATCAGTCGGTTAAGGCCGGCGACATCGGTGCGATCTGTGCAAAACTACCGCTGCCGCCGGGTTGCTTGCCTACCCTTTGGAACGCAGATAATCGTTACAAGGAAGCCTATCTGGTTGACTACCCCGGCTATTACAAATCCGGCGATGCGGGATACTTGGATGACGAGGGCTATCTGTATGTCATGAGCCGCACCGACGATATCATCAACGTCGCGGGACACCGGCTTTCCACGGGTGCCATGGAAGAAGTTCTTGCCGAACACAAGGATGTCGCTGAGTGTGCGGTGATCGGGGTGGCTGATGAATTAAAGGGTCAACTCCCCTTGGGATTCTTGGTCTTATCTGCAGGTGTAGACCGAGCCGAGTCCGATATCGTCGGCGAGGTTGTCGCCATGGTACGGGATAAGATCGGCCCCGTCGCTGCCTTCAAGACAGCGACGGTCGTTACCCGCTTACCCAAGACCCGTTCCGGCAAGATACTTCGCGGCACCATGCAAAAGATCGCAGATTGCGACGACTATAATGTGCCCGCAACCATTGACGATCCGGTCATTTTGGATGAAATCGAAGTGGCCCTTAAAAAAGTCGGCTACGCAGGAGAATAATTTCGTGGCAGTTACAAAAGGCATTAAGGATTTAGTCGCAACGGCAAGTGCCGAGGTTGAAGGCATTCCCGGCAAAGACGCCCTGGCCCTGGCAAGCGACGACGATACTGTCTTCATCGATGTCCGCGACATTCGCGAACTGCAACGCGAAGGTTCCATCCCTGGGTCCTTCCACTGCCCGCGCGGCATGGCTGAATTCTGGGTCGACCCGGAAAGCCCTTACCACAAAGAAATTTTTTCGTCCGGCAAACGCATCGTCTTTTTCTGCGCCATTGGCTGGCGGTCTGCATTGACCGCCAAAACCGTCCAAGACATGGGCCTCGAAAGGGTCGCCCATATAGAGGACGGATTTAATGGCTGGAAAGAGGCGGGTGGCGACGTAGAAACACAGGAGAACTAAAACCATGCGGCAAACAGTCCAAGCAGTCTTCATGCGCGGTGGCACGTCTAAGGGTGTGATGTTTCATGAGGGTGATCTTCCTGATGATCTTGAAAAGCGGGATGAGATAATCCTGCAAGTCCTTGGCAGCCCTGATCCTTATCAGCGGCAACTGAATGGTATGGGCGGTGGGATTTCTTCTCTGTCCAAAGTCATGGCCGTCAAAGTGTCTGACCGCGATGATGCGGATATTGATTATACGTTTAATCAGGTCTCGATCCTGAAAGCGCTGGTGGATCGGAATTCCAATTGCGGCAACCTATCATCTGCCGTCGGTCACTTCGCGGTCGAGGAAGGCTTGATCAAGGTACCTGACGGGGAAGCGGACCTGCGGCTTTACAACACCAACACAGACAAGATCATCCGGTCCAGGTTTTCTGTCCACGATAATTTACCTGTTGAAACCGGCGACTTTGAAATTGCGGGGGTTGCTGGAACCGGCGGACGGATCGCACTCGATTATCTGGACCCGGGCGGAGCGATCACCGGACAATTGCTGCCGACCGGCAACCTGATCGATACGTTCGACATTGCTGGCTATGGGTCAGTCGACGCCAGCGTTATCGATTCCACCGCCTGCTGCGTGTATGCCTGGGCAGACTCATTTGGTCTTAAGGGAACTGAGAGTCCAGATGAGATCGAAGCCATGCCGGGCATCATGGATGCGTTGGACGAACTGCGTCGTCAGGCTGGAGTCCTGGCTGGCATTGCAAACCGCCCCGAAGACGTTCCGCAATCAACTCCCAAGGTCGCCGTGGTCGCCAAGCCTACCGATTTCCACACCCTGGATGGCAGTCTTATTAAAGGTGACAGTGCCAGCATCTTGATTCGCATGATCTCCATTGAACGGGTCCATCGGGCGACGCCTATGACCGGCGCCATGTGCCTTACATCGGCCAGTCAAATCGAAGGCACCATCCCTTATATAGCTGCCAACCATGATAAGGAAGATACTTTTATTGGCCATCCTTCCGGCCTGTTGCCGGTATCTTCCGAGGTTGAGAATATCGACGGCCGCTGGCGGGTCATCGCCAATCGCGCCTTTAGAACTGCCCGCCGGCTGATGGAAGGCCGTGTCGTATTACCGACTTGATTTAAGGAGACCAAGCCCTTGCAATTTACCGATGGACTACATCTTGTCGTTAAAAAAGATTGCCCGACCTGCACCCTAATTGAGCCCATTATTCGCGACATGGCAGCGGTTGGTGAGAGCCTTTCTATTTATGTGCAGGATGATCTTTCGTTCCTAGGTGACTTGCCGATTACCGAAGACGATACAACCCTAGAACAAAGCTATCATCTAGACATCGAAACTGTACCGACCATGATCCGCATGGAAGACGGCATTGAGGTGGAACGTATTGTCGGCTGGTCGCAAGAAGACTGGCAAACGTTCACTGGCATCGATGACATTGGCAAGCAATTGGTACCCTTCCAGCCGGGCTGCGGTGCGTTGAACGTTTCGCCCGGAGCAGAGGAACTTCTTCAGGCAAAGTTTGGTCGCGTGCCGATGAAGTCTCGTACCATCGAAGTCGGTCGTTTCGATGACGAAATAGAACAAATGTTCGATCGGGGTTGGTCTGATGGACTGCCCGTGGTGCCGCCGACACCGGAACGAGTTCTCAGAATGCTGACGGGAACACCCCGCGATCCGCAGGAAATCGTCGGGCGCATTCCGCCGAACCTGACAGAATGCACAGTCGAGAAAGTTGCCATCAATGCGGTCATGGCAGGCTGCAAACCTGAATACATGCCGGTGGTTTTGGCCGCCGTAGATGCTGCACTGGACCCGCTGTTCACGCTGCACGGGCTTCTGTGCACCACGTGTTTCTCGGGTCCCATCATTATTGTTAACGGCCCGATCACCAAAAAGATCGGCATGAACTGGGGCATCAATGCGCTCGGCCAAGGCAACCGTGCGAACTCAACCATCGGTCGCGCGTTACAATTAATCGTTCGCAACGTCGGTGGTGGCATTCCAGGTGAGATTGACCGAGCGACGCTGGGCAATCCAGGCAAGATTGGTTTCTGCTTTGCCGAAGATGAAACCGACCCGACGTGGGAGCCTCTCTCTGTCTCACGCGGGTTTTCAAAAGATGCGAGTACAGTGACCCTTTTCCCAGGTGATGGTGTTCACGGTTTTGCAGATAACCGGTCACGCACCCCGGAAGAACTCACCAAGTCATTTGCCATGGCGCTACAGGGTTGCATACATCCAAAACTATTTGAATGGGTTTTAGGTGTATTGGTACTCTCACCTGAGCATTATACGATTTATCGTGACGCGGGATGGAGCCGGTTTAAGATTACCGATGAGTTGGTCAAAGCGACCATCAAACCCGGCAAAGACTTGATCCGGGGGGCCCATGGCGTCGGTGAAGGCCTAGACCCTTCCCGCGCAGATGAGATGATCCCTAAGTTTTATGAAGACGGCCTTATGATTGTTCGTGCCGGCGGGCCTGCCGGACTGTTTTCTGGCATTCTAACGAGTTGGACCGGTGCCCAGAAAAAAGGCGCGTGTGACGCTGTAACGCGGGAGATTAAACTATGAGCCAAATCCTCTATGACCCAACGGGCGAAACCGCGCCCACCAAGCGACCTCGGCAAGCGCCGCCGACCAGCCTGGACGGTAAGACCGTCATGCTGTTCGATATCGGCAAGTCCCGGTCTGATGAATTTTTAGACCATATCGAAGCCTTGCTGTTGGATAAGGGCCTGAACGTATCCCGTGCCGCTAAACCAACCAACGTCAAGACCGCACCCAAGGCCGTAATCGATCATATGGTGAAGGAGGCTGACGTCGTCGTCGAAGCCTTATCGGATTGAGGCTCTTGCACGTCGTGCGGTCTGCATGACTTAAACGAATTGGACAAACAAGGGGTGCCGGGGGTTTTTTTGGTGACGACGGAATTCAAAGACGCAGCTGCGATCCAGTCAAAGGCACTGGGGTTTGAGCCGGGGATTCTCTGGATGCCACACCCAGTGCAGAACCGAACGCCGGAGGAACTAAAACAAATTGCAGCAGACTCGGTTGCGGGAATTTTAAAAATGATTACATCAGGGGCTGAAATAGCTTCCTGAGGAACTCATGACGTACCCACGACACCCCATCAGCCGCCGCACCTTTCTGGGTGCGAGCGCTTCATTTGCCGCGTTAGCTCCAACAACTGGGGCTTGGGCATCAATGCCTAAAACATTCCAGCTTACCCCGGCGCCAACGACAATCGATCTGGTCGGCTCGAAACATCCCAAGACCGCCGTGTGGGCCTACAGCGGTACTGTTCCTGGCCCAATGATAAGGGCAGTCCAGGGGGATCGCGTTCAGATCGCCGTCAGCAATGGGTTGACCGAAAAAACCACGGTTCATTGGCACGGCCTGCGGATCCCAAATGCCATGGATGGCGTGCCGGATTTGACTCAGCGTCCCATCGATAAGGGCGAGAACTTTCTCTATGACTTCGAACTTCCTGATGCCGGGACCTATTGGTATCACCCCCACGTCCGCACGTCAGAGCAACAGGGTCGCGGGCTTTACGGCGCGTTCATCATCGAAGAGAAAAATCCACCCAAAGTCGACCGCGATATTACCTGGGTACTGGACGATTGGCGCCTGACGAATGAAGCCGCCATTGCCGAGCCTTTTAACCACATGATGGACCTCAGTCATGGCGGGCGTATCGGTAATTCAGTAACCGTCAATGGCAAGCTTTTAGACACCCTGCCTGTGCGCTTTGGCGAGCGCATTCGGCTCAGGATCATCAACACCGCCAATGCCCGAATTTTTGGGCTAATGTTCGACGGGCACGATCCACAAATCGTTGCGCTCGATGGCCACCCTGTTCAGCCGCACGCGCCGAAAGATAGTAAGATTATACTCGGCCCGGGCCAACGCGCAGATGTCATCATCGATTTTACTGCCGACCCTGCCAAACAGCACCCCATCCGAGATGCCTATTATGCGCGTTCTGCCTACGAGTTGGGGCCCGTGGTATATGCCAAAGAACCGCTTCGAAAGAAGCCCTTGGGCACCCCGATTACGCTTCCCCCAAATCCTCTCGCCAAGCCCGATTTAAACGCTCCTGGTCGCCATGAGATCGTCATTTCTGGCGGTGCCATGGGGCGCATGCGCGAAGCCACATACAAAGGTCAGGCGATGGGCATCAGGGATTTGGTCGGTGTCGGCAAGATCTGGGCCTTGAACGGTATCGCCGCGCACGGTTCGGTCATGCCCCCCATGTTCACCCTTAAGAAAAATCAGACTTACATCATCACCATGCGAAACGACACCCAGTGGGTTCACCCCATGCACTTTCATGGTTACGCCTTCCAAATTCGCACCCGAAATGGCAAGCCAGAACCCTATACGCCCTGGGTCGACACCGTCCTGCTAGGACCAAACGAGAGCGCCGAAGTCGTATTGGTTGCAGATAACCCGGGGGATTGGCTCTATCACTGCCACATTCTAGAACACCACGCGGCGGGTATGTCCGGGGTTATTCGGGTGACGACTTAGACAAATTTTAATCTAAATAACCTTCTTGCCTTGTAACTCTTCAATGGCGTCGGTGGAATAACCAAGCTCACCTAATATCTCCGCCGTATGCTCCCCGGCCTCTGGGGTGTGGCGCTTGAAGGTATCCGGCTTTGGCGCGTTTGAGAGATTAATCGCCGACCCGACCAAATCGAGGTCGCCAAGGGTCGGATGCTCTTGTGTCCGGCTCATCTTTAAATGCTTCACCTGCGGATTATCGAACACTTGATCCAACGTGTTAACAGGTCCACATGGAACACCCGCTTCAATCAGAATTTCGGTTAATTCGGCGAGCGTAAATTCGTTGAATTTATTCTGGATGATTTCATTCAGCGCATCGCGGTTATTTGAGCGTTTATCAACAGTGTCATAATCTGGGTGGTCGATAAATTCTTCCAAGCCCACGGCTTTGCAAAAGCGGGGGTACAAATTGCCGCTACCGGCGACGACGATGTGTGCATCCTTGGCCTTAAACAGGCCCATGGGAATGCCGGTCGGGTGATTGTTGCCAGCGCTCTTAGAGACCTCTCCCTTCACCAACCAGCGCGCCGCATGCAGGTCCATCATATTGATCATGCTTTCAAGCAAAGATGTATGGACCCATTGCCCCTCGCCGGTGACTTCTCTGTCCAACAGCGCCATTAGGACGCCGTGCGCAAGAAACATCCCTGCGCATAAATCAGAAATGGGAACGCCGACACGCATGGGTCCGGAGCCCGGCTCACCAGTGACTGACATCAACCCGCCCATGCCTTGTGCAATTTGATCAACACCATGACGGTTATTGTAGGGACCACTTTGTCCGAAGCCGGAAATGCTGGCGTACACCAGACGTGGATTCACCTTGCGCACGGTTTCGTAATCGACCCCAAGCTTGTGTTTCACCGTGGAACGATAGTTCTCGATCAAGACATCGGCATCTTTGACGAGCTTGAAAAAGACCTCCTTACCTTCCTCCGTCTTCAAATTAAGCGTGATGCTGCGTTTGTTGCGGTGCAGGTTCTGAAAATCGAATTCATGACGCGTTCCGGTGAGACCCGCGCGGTTTTTTCCGGTATCCAAAGGGGGTTCTATTAATATGACATCAGCGCCCCAATCGGCCATCAGGCGCACCGCCGTCGGCCCTGCACGAGCCTGAGTCATATCGATCACGCGGAACCGCGATAGCGGCATGGTGTCAGACATCTAGAAATCCCCCTGAGTATTTTTAAAGTATATTTAAAATCCTTGCTGATGAAGAACCCCGCGTCAATCGTTTCCAAACACCCGTTCTGCAAATTTTGGATAGGTCTTGGCGATACGGGCTGAAATAGTTTCCCGTAGCAACGTCGTAGTCGCCTCGTCCAACACCGGCGTTTCTATAACCGATTTCGGGCACTCAAAATCAAAGCCTGTGTTATCTCTAACTTCTTCCACCGTATGGCCAGGATGGATGCTTTCGAGTTTGAAACGGCCCTTCTCCTTATTGAACGAGAAGTGACAAAGCGGTGTCACGAGGGCGTGCGGACCGCCGGGGCGATAGACATTTTCCTTGCTCACGCCGGGAGCGCTGATGAAATCGACCTTTTCCACCATCACCCGGCGGGTGTGCTCATCGCGGAACAAGATCACCCGAGGTACAACGAAATACAGATACGCCGATCCAAACGATCCGGACCAACGGACTTTCTGTTGCGGGTAATCGCCAATGCCGACCAAGTTGATATTCGCCTGTCCGTCGATTTGGCCGCCGCCTAGAAAGAACGCATCGATCCGCCCTTGGCCGGCGCAATCGAAAAGTTCAACGCCGCCATCGGTCCAGAATTGATCCCGGCCTGATCCCAACATTGAAACCCGCATAGACCCGCCCGACAGTTCCTCAGCCAACAAAGCCGCTGAGCCCGGAACGGGCGATGAATTCCCGACAGCCACATGACGCACACCGTCTAATAAGCGCGCTATCACGGCGATCATGACTTCTTCGGTTTTAATTTCCATGGTGGTTTATTCAGCCGCTTGGCGACTGTTCATGACAAACCGGTCCAGGTAGTCGCGAAAGCCCTCTTTAGTTTTTGCCATGTCGCAATAAAGCGCCATGTGTTCCGCGTCGACCGCATAGCGTCCAGGCAAGCCCATTGGCCAACTGCCGTTTTTGGCCTCGGCGATACCTGAAACGTAAAGTGACGGAATACACCCCGGCGCCAGCTTTTCATCTTCAAGCAGGCTGCCATCGATAATTTCTTCTACCGTCGCCAATGTCTCCTTGGCGGCATGGGCCATGGTCAACAACGCTCGCTCTCGGCCAATCCAAACATTGCCATGACGATCAGCCAGTGGCGCGTGAACGAGCGCGATATCGGGTTGGATGGCGGGCAAAGCGATGACCGGGTCATCGTCGGCAAAGGGATTTTCTATAATCTTGAACTCATCGCGGTGACCTTCGATGTCGGAGCCGATCAGCCCCCGCATCGGCATGAAGGGAATACCCTTCTCCGCCGCTTGTAGACCTGCATATACCGCTGGGCACGTGGCATCCTTAAGGGTTATGGAGCCTGCTTTCACGGCACGAACAAAATTAGGTGGCGCGCCAAATTCGCCCAAAGTTATCGCAGATGTTTCTACTGTCGCGACAGAACCTGCACCAACGAATAGATCGGTTTGAAGGCCGCTGGTTGGGACAGTGACAATGTGAAGTCGTCTGATGCCTTTGCGGATTAGCGCACGGGTCGCTTCCATGGCCACGCCGCATTCATCCTTCACCACGGCGATCTTGGCACCGTCGGGAACGCCTGCCACCAAATCGTCTACAGTGCTATAAACCCGCTCGCTCATTCTCTTTTGTCGCCTCCCAAACAAAAATTATCAACAAACTTATTGCCAATGTGACGGATGTCACAGCGGGCAAGACGCCATCCCAATATGGTGACCTTACAACAGAAACGTTGTGGTTTATCCAAGAAATGGAGAATTTAAAAATGTTTGACTGGAATGAGTTTGAAGATTTCCGCGCTGTTCCCCTACACGTTACCGACAACGTGAACTACACGCGGTTTAATATGGATTATAAATACGGTGAAGACCGGCGCGCAAAAAGAAATTCCTGGAACGGCGCGGAACGGCGAAACGACGCAGACTGGCGCTTTGCGGCCATTCGGAAGAAGCGTCGCGTATAAAAGAGCCCTTCCCAACCTCATCGCGAATTCATCACGCGGGTTTGAACCCTATTGATTTTAATCAGGGTCAAACCCGCCTTATTATTCAATTGTAAAGTGTGAATTCAACTGCGAAGGAGGTCGCATATGTATATGCGTGTACTCACCGTAATTTCAGGAATATCAGTCGCTTTGGCTCTTGTCGGGCCCTCATCAAGCCAAGCTGATCTGCAAATTGCTCAATTCAGTGGCGATGCCAACAAACCCAAGCGCCATTTCAGAGTTCGAAATTCCGCTGCTCTAAGCCCAGAAGAGGCCCAGAAAATATACAGTGGTCTCAGGGACAAGATGGCCGGATTGTATCGGATATCTAATCATCCTGTTGCGAAACAATTTTTGAACTGGCGCAAATACAACACGTCACCTTATATTTCGGCAACCCACGGCAAGCGCTACCTCAATAACTACGCGAATAAAAAGGCTCACGCCTATGGGAAATATGAAAACGCAGGCCGTCTTCCCGTGGGGTCGATAATTGCCAAAGACAGCTTTTCGGTGACTGAGGATGGTAAAGTTAACTACGGCCCTCTTTTCATCATGGAAAAAATGAAGAAAGGGTTCAATTACGTCACCGCCGATTGGCGCTATATCATGATCATGCCAGACGGCAGCCTAATGGGCGAAACGAAAGGTATCGACGCGCAAAAGGTTAAATACTGCATTGGCTGTCATCTCGCCAAGGAGCGCCATGACCACCTTTACTTTTTGCCGAAGAAATTCCGCGTTAAGGCAAAATGATTGGGGCCGCTCTAGGATATAGCCAACCTCGGCAGCCAAAGGGCGATTTCAGGCCAAATCCAGATCATGGTCATAACAACCAGCATCAATATCCAATACGGGATTGAGCCCGCGAATATTTCCGATAGGGTCACGGCATCATCATCAACGGCCCCTTTGACCGTATAGACCAGCAGCCCGAACGGCGGTGTCAGCAAACCGGCTTCAATTGCCAAGATGCCAAAGATACCGAACGCGATGGGATCAAAACCAACGGCTTCGGCTACCGGCGCGAAGATTGGCACGGTCAGCAGAATGATCGAAATTGAATCCAATATCATGCCAAGGATCAGCCAAATAATGACCATCACCATGACAATGCCGAATTCGCCTAATTGGAAGCTGGAGAACGCTGCTTGAATGAGGTCAGAAATGCCGGCAGCAGCCAAGAATTTTGCGTACATCGCCGCCGTCAGCAGGAGGAGCATAATCGGTGCCGCAGTTTTACCCGCATCAATGACCGCATGGACAAAAGCTCGTGCCTTCATCCCCTTAATCAATCCCAAGATCATCGCGCAAATTGCGCCGACGCCACCGGCTTCGGTCGGCGTGAACAAGCCGCCCCAAATGCCGCCAAGAACCATCAAAATAAGGACAAGAATTCCGATGCCGCTAATGACTTCTGCCCGCGATAACTGTTGATCATCGTCATCCATACGATCAACTTTTGGCACGACATCGGGCCGCATCTTCGCCCAAATCACCGTGTAAGCAATAAAGAAAGCCGACAGCAGCAGCCCTGGGATCGCGCCCGCGATAAATAACTGAGAGATCGATTTTTCCGTAATGATGCCCCAAACAATCATTAAGACGCTGGGCGGGATTAGCATCCCCAAACAGGCACTCCCTGCAACCGACCCCAAGGCAAAGGTTCGGCTATACCCATGATGGCGCATTTGCGGATAGGCGATGCGGCTAAACGCGGCGGCAGCGGCAATACTGACACCAGTAACCGCTGCAAAGACTGCGTTACCTGCAACAGTGGCGACTGCCAAACGTCCGGGCACCAGCTTCAAGCCATGATTGATAATATTATATAAATCTCGGGCAGATCCTGATCGACTGACGAAATCTCCCATCAAGATAAACAACGGGATGGTCGCGAAGACCTCACTTCTGAGTTGTTCGTAGGCAACGTTACCCGCAGATGCGAGGGCTACGTCAAATTCTTCGAACATGATCCAGTTGCCGATAAAGGCGGTAATGCCAAAGGCAAAGGCGATGTGGACGCCGGATGTAATGGCGACAAGCATAAGCCCTAACATCAGCAAAATTATCGTATTTTGATCCATCGCCTAACGATCCCTCTCGAATAAAATCCCGGCATGCGCCGTACTAAACTTCATGAATTTCGATGTGAATTTTGATGTTGCTATTAACCTGCTACGATAGAATCTTCTTCAGTCTCTTCCGGGTGCGCCACGGCGTCGTAGGCCAGAAGCAAACAAACGGCTGCAACAATTCCACTGACAGCAAAGAGCAGTGTTCTAATCGGATAGACAGGAATGGTGATAATGCCTGATCCTTCGACCTCGCCAATTTCCCACCCTTCGATCATATTATCCCAACTACCCCAGGCGATCAGGAGGAACATTACGGCGCCAATTATATAGGACGTGGCATCAATATAACCTCTGCCTTTTTGACCGGCTTGCGAATAAAAAATTGTGGTGCGGAGCGAACTCCTGTTCAGGATAGAGAGGGGAAGTTGAAGGAAAAGAATGGCAACGACTGAATTTGAAACGATTTCGTTGGTTCCATAAAACGGCTCTTTAAAGAGACCCGCCGGAATTCCAGCCTCGCGAACAAGGACGTCGTATAGAATAAGCACCGCAATTGCCATCAACCAGCCGGCCGCCAAAACGTTCAAACCATTTGCCGCTTTCGTTAGATTTTGCTCGAACGCTTTCCGATTATTTCCCGCCATCTGAGCCCCTGTTGGTCCTTATTAAGCATTTTGGCCCTTTCCGGGCCGCGATACTTATAGAGGGAGCCCACCTAAAGGGAAACAAGTTTATGAAACAGGCGCGCATTCAGCGGGTAAAATAACAAACAGCCAACAGCACCACACTGGCACCGGCTATTATCCATGGCAGAGTCGACTGGCTCGAGGTTGCCCCAGCATCAGGTTCTTTCTTATCCTGGGTTGCGCTTTTTTCCTGAACGTTAGCAGGTGCATCTTGCTCGACCTCAGCGTCACCACTCAAATGTGCGGCGAAACTGGAAAAGAATTCTGCTGCCAGTTTTTTAGATGTCGAATCAATCAAACGTTGCCCTACTTGGGCGAGTTTGCCACCAACTGACGCATTTGCAGTGTAGGTTAAAACGGTTTCATCACCGTCCGTTTTTAAAGAAACCTGAGCACCGCCCTTACCAAAGCCAGCCGCACCGCCTTTACCACTGCCGGAAATGGTATAGCTGTCCGGGGGATTGATATCAGACAAGGTAACATCCCCTGTAAACTTGGCTTTTACAGGGCCGACCTTGAACGTAACCTTGGCCGTAAATTCCGTATCAGAAACTTTTTCCACGGTTTCGCAGCCGGGAATACAGGCACGCAAAACCTCAGGGTCGTTCAAAGCGTCCCAAACAACTTGTTGAGAGGCGGCGATGCGATATTCACCGTTCATATCCATGATCGGGTGTTCTCCAAATTTAAGCTAATTCAAAGCCACGTCGTATACCAATCCGGGCAGGCGGACAAGAACAGCCCTTAAAAACTTACGAGCGGGCCGTGATATCAGATAATTTTTCGGGCGTATCCACATCTAATAACACCCCGTCATCCTCCATCTCGATCTCAGCGACCACATCAGCGTATTCGCCAATGAGATGTCTCGCGCCGACATCGCCATGAAGGTGGCGCATTTCGTCGAAGAAACGATGTGCCCAGAGAACAGGATTGCCGCGTTTGCCGCGGTGGGTCGGGACACAAATTGCACGGCCTTCGATGGGACTAAACGCTGCGATGAGATGATTAATATCTTCTGCTGCCACGCGCGGCATATCGCCGAGACAAACAACCACACCATCAATATCGTCCGGCAACACGTCGAGCCCTTTTATCAGCGACGTGCTCATCCCTTGTTCGAAGTCTGGATTTTCCACAAACGTAACATCGGGTCCTGCCAAACATTCTCTGACCCTCTCAGGCTCATGCCCCAGAACGACTGCGACTGGGCCTGTTTTTGAAGCCATGACCTGATCCATCACCCGTCGGACCATGGGTGTGCCATTCACATCGGCCAACAGTTTGTTTTCGGCCCCCATGCGCCGGGACTGGCCTGCGGCCATAATCAGCGCTGCAATCCTGGGTGCACGCGGGGCAGTTGCCGTCATATCAGTGTCCCTAGCAGTTTCATCGCGGGGAAGCGGACGGCTCGGGATTTCTTTTAACAACCCCCCCACGCCCATGCGTTTTATATCATCTCCAGCGACGTCCAGCCCTGCCAACAATCGTTCCAATACCCAGTCGAAGCCATTGGTCTTAGGCGAACGCGCGCATCCAGGCAGACCGATGACCGGGGTATCGTCCGCCAACCGCCCCAGCAACAAAAGATTCCCAGGATCAACCGGCATGCCGAAATGTTCAATCCGTCCCCCCGCCTGCTCAATCGCTGCAGGGATGGCGTCGCGTCGATCTGTAATGGCGGACGCTCCCGCGATTAGAAGCAACCCAATTTCTTGTTGGGTCGCCTGGGCAATAGTGTCAGAAATGTCTGCAGAGTCGTGATTGCAGCGGTGCTCAAAAGCAAGTGATCCGCCATATCGTTCCATGCGTTCCCGGGTCACATCCGCTGTTTTATCGAGAACGCTGTCCTTGGTTTGCGGCAAGCGACTTTGGATGAGACTCGCCACAGTCGGAATAAATGGAGTCACCCCCATAGACTTAGCAATCGACTCAATTTCCTCTACAGCATCAACCGGAGCCGCAAACGGAATAACCTTTATCGTCGCGACGAGGCCGCCTTCTTCCACCAATTCGAATTCAGCCAAGGTCGCGACTGTCAAAGATT
This sequence comes from Rhodospirillaceae bacterium, assembly GCA_018660465.1. NCBI lineage: Bacteria > Pseudomonadati > Pseudomonadota > Alphaproteobacteria > Rhodospirillales > Rhodospirillaceae > Rhodospirillaceae bacterium. Next base: position 22,150 of record JABJKH010000090.1, on the reverse strand, counting down.
CATGTGCCAAATTGATACGCTCAACCACATCCTTGTCGAAAGTCACCAATCCCGGCGTTTCCGCGATCAAATTCGCACGCCCGGTGAAGGCAGGGCCAGCACGGAGATTATCGCCTGCTAAAACTGCGGCAATTCGACTGGCGGCCTCATCTTCTCCGACATCCGTTTTCTCCAGGCGTGCGGCAATGACGGAAGCAATGCCATCTGCCTGTAAGACATCTATATCTTCGGCTGATAACACACGGCCTTTTTTAAAAGTCGCATTTGTTAATCGGACGCTATGCGCCAGGATCGCACCTTCTGCCTCATCCAGGGGTGTTTCACCGAACAGCATTCACATCAACCCCGACGCAGGGCTTCGGTCATTTGACCAACGACGGAGACTGCTATTTCGGCTGGCAGAACAGAGCCGATATCAAGCCCCACGGGTGCATGAATGCGGGCGATGTCATCTTCCGAATATCCCGCTTCCTGCAAACGCTCGACCCTTTTTGCATGGGTTCGGGTACTGCCCAACGCACCAATATAAAAGACATTCGCCTTTAAGGCCGCATTCAGTGCCGGATCATCGATCTTGGGATCATGGGTCAGGGTCACGACGGCCGTGCGCGCATCCAAGTCCGCAGCGTCCAACACAGTGTCGGGCCACTCGTTTGATAGGGTCACACCGGGAAATCGCTCGTCCGTGGCGAAGGCACCCCGGGGATCGATCACCGTCACATCATACCCCGCCAACGCCGCCATCGGAGCCAAGGCTTGGGTAATATGAACAGCCCCCACGACGAACAAACGAAGCGGTGGATTGTGGACGTGAACGAAATATTCGCTGCCAGCGTCGGTTTCCAGTGTACCGCTTTTGTCGTCTTTGATGGACTTTTGGACCGCGTTCAATATTTCATCGCTGAAGCCATGCTGATTGCCGTCGTCATCGCCAAAGACCAAATGCTGAATGCCGGTCGCCAGGTCTGTGAGCATCGCCATCGGACGCTTTGCCTTGCGGGCTTCAAGAAGGGTATTGAGTGTGGTGCTTTTCATAAGGTCCTCTGTTAATCAATCGAGGCGTTCGACAAAGACTTTTACTTTGCCACCACACGTTAGGCCGACTTCCCAGGCTTGTTCGTTGGTAATGCCAAAGCTAAGGGTCCGGGGCTCACCGTCTTCAATGACCTGTTGGGCCTCGTGAACCACGGCGGATTCGATGCAACCGCCAGATACAGACCCAATCATTGCGCCCTTGTCATCGACCGCCAGTTGCGACCCGGCTCTCCTAGGGGACGATCCCCAGGTCTGAATGACCGTCGCCACAGCAACGCCACGACCGGCCTCTTTCCAAGCTGAAGCTTGTTCTAAGACGTCTTCGCTATCTATTGTCATCTCATTAACTCCCTTACCAAGCTAACATCCTAATCACCTAAGAGACTTGCGAAAATGATTAAGTGATATCCAGTCCAACTGAAATAAAACTAATATAATTTGCATTCAAGGAAGCGCCGTGGATAATTCCTCATCTAAACATTCGAAATAGTCGGTGAACGGTTAAGCAAAAATGGAAAAATTTGGAATGGGCCAGCCGGTCCGTCGCGCGGAAGATGTGCGTCTGGTGACGGGACAAGGCGTTTATACGGACGATTTTAATTTAGAGGGCCAGGCCTTTGGCTGTTTCTTACGTTCGCCCCATGCACACGCAAAAATCCTCTCCTTGGATACGACAGTGGCGAAAAGTAGCCCCGGTGTCATCGCTGTATATACAGGCAAGGATATCGACGCGGCGGGTGACGTGAATGATGTTCCTTGCAACGCGAACATCAAGGATCTACAGGGCAATCCCATGTATCATCCACGCCGCAGGCCCTTGGAGTCGGAACGGGTGCGCTTCGTTGGGGACTTGATTGCCATTGTTGTTGCTGAAACCCACGTTCAAGCACGCGATGCGGTTGAGATGATTGAGATCGAGTACGAAGAACTTCCGTCGGTTGTTGATACTGCCAAGTCACTGGAGCCAGGTGCGGCGCAAATTTGGCCGGAAGCCAAAGGAAACCTCTGCGTCCATTTTGAGAATAAAGATAGCGCCGAGATTGATGCAATTATTAAGTCTGCGCCGAACGTCGCTAAGGTTGACCTGATCAACAATCGCTTGATCGCAGCCCCGATGGAACCCCGTGTCGCCATTGGTGATTACGATGACAATACGGGAACGATGATTCTTTATGCGCCCAGCCAGGGTGCCAACCGGATGCATTCTAACATTATCAAGGTGTTTCCCCTTGAGCCTGAAAAAATTCGCATCATTTCAAAAGATACCGGCGGTGGCTTCGGGGTCAGAAGCAAAGCCTATGCTGAACTTTTGGTTCTCATGTGGACGGCCAAGCAGTTAAAGCAGCCGGTAAAATGGCAGGGTGATCGATTTGAATCGATGGTTTCAGACAATCATTCCCGTGACAACGTGACCCATGCTGAACTGCCGATGGACGCAGATGGCCGTGCCTTAGGCCTGAAGATTGAAACAATTGCGTCCGTAGGTGCATATCTTTTAGAAAATGGCCCTGCCATTCCAACCCATAACGGTCGCCGGATCACAGGCACTGTCTATAAACTTCCCGAAGTCTATCAATCGGTACGCGTTGCGTTTTCCAATACCACACCGACGGACAGCTATCGGGGGGCCGGGCGGCCAGAAGCCGCCTTCATCATGGAAAGCTTGATGGAAGAAGCCGCCAAGGTCATGGACATGACCCCGATCGAAATGCGTAATCTTAACTTCATCCAAGAAGAAGATTTCCCCTATACCAATTCCCAAAACCTCGCAATCGACAGCGGCAAGTTTACCGAGACCATGAACATGGCGATGGAAAAGGCTGACTGGGACGGAGTTGAATCTCGTCGGGCTGAGTCCAAAAGGAACGGCAAGTTGCGCGGCATTGGTCTTGGTTACTTCATGGAAAGTTCCGGCGGCAAGCCAGAAGAGTTTGGTCGGATTCGCATGGAAGCTGACGGGTCGGCGACGATATTGGTCGGCACCTTCTCCCATGGCCAAGGTCACGGAACGGCGTTTCGACAAATCGCACACGACGCTCTAGGGCTGCCCTTCGAAAAGATGAATTTCATCGATGGCAGTGACACGGCCATAATCCCCCGTGGTCATGGAACCGGCGGGTCGCGGTCGTCTCAGATGGGCGGGGTCTCAATCTTACGAGCGGCGAAGAAGGTGATCGTAAAAGGCAAAGTCATTGCGGCCCACTTGCTGCAAACCGGCGAGAACAAAGTCGAGTTCGCCAGCGGCGTCTATACCGCGACGGACAGTGGTGCCAGCATATCCTTATCCGAAGTCGCCATGGCGGCACACGATCCTGATAAATTGCCGGAAGGCTCGGACACAGGTCTCGATGAAAATGAACATTATGAGCGGGAAGCGGATTATAATTTCCCCAACGGCGCGCACATTGCCGAAGTGGAAATCGATCCGGAAACCGGCGTGATTGAGGTTGATCGTTATTCCGCCGTTGACGACAGTGGCGTGATTATCAATCCGATGCTTTTCCATGGTCAGGTCCACGGCGCGATTGCCCAAGGGTTGGGCCAAGCATTGTGTGAGCACACGGTCTATGACGATGACACCGGGCAATTCCTATCAGGCACGTTCATGGACTATTGCATGCCGCGCGCGAGCATGATTCCGGACCTGAACGTTGGATCGAACGAAGTGCGGTGCGAGACCAATGACCTTGGTGTTAAGGGCGCTGGCGAAGGTGGATGCTGTGGTGCACCACCGGCAATCGTGAACGCAGCGTTGGATGCCTTAAAAGATTTAGGTGTAACAGATTTGGCCATGCCGCTCACACCGCTCAGGGTGTGGCAGGCAATTCAGGCCGCTAAATAAAGTTAATAAGGAAAGATGAGACGATGACGACAGTAAGCATGACCGTGAATGGCAAGGAGGTTTCGGGCGATGTCGAAGATCGAACCCTGCTGGTCCAATTCATCCGTGAGCATTTACAACTAACAGGAACACACGTCGGCTGCGATACCAGCCAATGCGGTGCCTGCACGATCCATGTAAATGGGGTTTCGGTGAAATCCTGCACCATGTTGGCGGTTCAGGCGGAAGGCGCCGACATCAAAACCATCGAAGGTGTCGCCAACTCGGATGGCTCACTCCATCCCATGCAGGCTGCGTTCCAGGAAAACCATGGCCTCCAATGCGGCTACTGCACCCCTGGCATGGTGATGTCGGCGTTGGATATCGCGCGGCGCATTCCCGATGTGGACGCAGACACTGTTCGTCATGAGCTAGAAGGCAATCTTTGCCGCTGTACCGGCTATGAGAACATCGTGAAATCAATTGTTGCTGGCGCAAAAGCCATGCAGGCGGAGGGCTAAAAGATGTATGAATTTGAATATACCAAGGCGAACTCCGTCGATGATGCAGTCGAAAAGTTAAAGGGCTCGGAAGATGGAAAAGTAATGGCGGGCGGAATGACGCTAATCCCGACATTAAAACAACGCCTGGCCATGCCGAGCGATCTTATTGATCTGGCCAGCGTCGATAACTTGGCCGGCATTTCCACCGACGGCAGCACCGTGACCATCGGTGCCATGACCCATCATGCGGATGTCGCGGCCTCTGACGATGTCAAAAAGGCCATTGCGGCACTTGCCGTATTGGCAGGCGGCATTGGTGATCCGGCCGTCCGGCACCGGGGTACCATCGGCGGCTCCATCGCCAACTCTGACCCATCGGCAGACTATCCAGCAGGTGTGTTGGGCCTAAACGCAACGGTCGTCACCAATGAACGTGAAATCGCCGCGGACGATTTCTTCCTCGATCTATTTGAAACCGCCCTGAACGAACAGGAAATCATTACCGCCGTACGCTTTCCAATCCCAGATCGTGCGGGCTACATCAAATTCCCCAACCCCGCCTCTGGCTACGCCGTTGTGGGCGTGATGGTTGCGAAGTTCGGGGATGATGTGCGGGTCGCCGTGACGGGTGCCGGAGCATCCGCCTTCCGCATCCCGGAGATGGAAGCGGCCTTGGCCGCAAACTTCTCCGCCGGTGCGGTCGCGAATATTTCTATTCCCGCCGATGATCTAAATGCCGACATTCATGCGAGTGCAGAGTACCGCGCGCACTTGGTGACGGTCATGGCAAAGCGGGCGGTGGCATTAGCATAATATTCCCGGCGCAAGCATTATTTTCCAAGTATTCAGGCATTTGTACCTAGGATCGGAATTTGTTCAATCTACCTTCGGGACCCTGTTTCTGCTAGACTGCTGGAAACAGTGATGGAGGTTAAAAAATTGACGCCACCTGACCAGATAACAGACATATCCAACCAAACATAACAACACCCGGTTCTAAAATCGGGTCATGCTTCGAGCATGTAAATAAAGCCCCATCCGGGCACTTAAAATGTGTCTTTGAGTTGATGGGGCTTTAGTTTGCGAAGAACTTAACTTAGCCCAAACACCCCGGATCATCCCGCAATACCCGCCGTGCAAAGTAATGAAACGTTGCCGCAATCGGTGCCGGCTTCAGCCGATAATCATGCGCGTCTTGGGCTGCTTTGGGATCAAGGTCTTGAATGGTCCCGGCCGACATCGCCAGCAGTTGCAGCCTGGCCGCGTGCTCAAAATAGTACGCCAGCACCAAGGTTTCCTCCAACGTCGAACAGGCCGCGAGATAGCCATGATGGGCCAGTAGAATTGATCGCTTATCACCCAAGGCGGCGGAGATAATATCGCCTTCTTCGTCGCCAATCGGCGGCCCCGGCCAGTGCGCCAAGAATTCGCAGTCATCGAAGAACATCGACGTATCCATATGCGACGGCTTCAGCGGCTCGCCGATCATCGACAACGCAGACGTATAAGGTGCGTGGGTATGAATGCTTGCCATGACGTCCGGGCGACGGCGAAACACCCAGAGATGAAACCGCGCTGCCGGGCTTGGCATGCCTTCGCCTTCCAGCACATTTAATTCGTTATCGACCAGCAGGTAATCATCCGGCGTCACCTCATCCAGGCCAAGACCAAAACGCACGGTCCAGCATGTCTCAGGCTCCGGCCCCCGTGCGGTCACGTGCCCGGCCAGTGCAGACCCCTGGTCTTGGCGATCCAAAATCCGGCAACTCAGCGCCAGCTTTTCTTTCAGCGTCCATTCATCGGTGCTGATCAGATGCTGGTTCATCTGCTGGGTGGCAACGGCGTCGTATTCTTCTTTCGATTTGTGGTCAGCGTCGGGCATGGCGGGTTCTCCTGGATATCAATTTAATGATAGTGCCGGGAGAGGCCATGCCCGCGCAACCGCAATTGTTACGCAGATGCAGAATGTGCGTTTCGGTGACCGCCGCGCTTAATTAAAAATGAGAACGTTGCCGCAAACAAAACCAAGCCAAGCGCTTGTTTCATTCGGATGGGTTCGAGCCCGAACATGTCCGGCGCAAACATGTTCCAGGAAATATGCACTAGGGCCGCCAGCAGAAAGCTCCAGCCGACGACTTTCGCCGTGACGATTGCATAGTGTTTGAAGGGTATTCGATTTGACATTGTATTATTCCTTTTCATTTGGTGAGAGGTCTTCAACGATTGAATGCCATTCGGCGCTTTGAAAGCGGTCGATTAGCTGGGTTAATATGCGTTCTGCATCTTCGAATTCTTTTGGTGAGATATTGATCGACAGCTTGGATAACGCCTCCATCTCCCGCGACCGCAGCGCAGCAAACGCGGCGCGGCCTTCTTCGGTAATGGCGACGAGTTTTGATCGCCGATGTGCGGGATTGTCCTGATATTCGACAAAGCCCAACGGTAGCAATTCATTAATCAACGTCTGAATGTGCTGGCGAGACACCGGCCGCGCCCGCGCAATTTCTGGAACTGTTTTGGGACCATTGCTGATCAGGCTTTCCATAACCGCGCGCATGCCGCCAGAAATCCCGCTGCCTTCGTGCAACAACGTGACCGCGTTTCCCATCTTGTGAAACAACGATCTGACGGACAGGGATAACGGATAGAAAGATTTAGCCTGTTGACGGTTCATGTGCCTACCTACAATTCGTTAATGACAAGTTATATGTCATAATGACAAGTAGATTGTCAATATATTTTTTGAAGAAATTTATAAGCGGGTGTATCGGCACAAAAAAAGGCCGCCCTCAAATTTGAGAGCGGCCCTTATTGACGGTTAAATTTTCGTAAGCCTTAACCGAGCGCGTCTAAATCCGCCAAGACTTGATCGGGATGATCGGCGGGGGTGACGGTTGCGTAGGTTTTCGCAATCGTGCCGTCCGGTGCGATCAGCACCGAAACCCGGCTCGCCTTCTCCTGACCCTGCTCCGCCGCACCAAAGGATGCCGACACCGACGTATCCACGTCGCTCAGCAGGTCATACGGGAAATCGAACTTATCCCGAAACGCTTTATTATCGCCCGTGGGATCAAAGCTCAGCCCCACGATTACGGCGTTCTTGTCGTTAAAATCTTGGATTCGATCACGGAACCCGTTGCCTTCAATCGTTCACCCAGGCGTGTCAGCCTTGGGGTACCACCACATCAGAACATACTTGCCAGAAAATGACGCAAGCGCCACATCTGAGCCGTCCTGATTGGGCAGCGTAAACGCCGGCGCCGCTTCGCCAACTGCTAATAAACCCATTTTGTATCCTTTATTTGGTTGAGTTAGATCGTGTCGGAACATGCTAGCAGGAGGAGCGGATTGCGCCAGGGGAAATTGGCAGACGTGGTTACTTTACTCAGCGCCTCTATTTTTATTCCAACGGCGAGGCACTTTTGTTACTCTATGGGGAGTTAATAATAATGTTGTAGGATTTCTTTTAATTAATGTCTGGTGTGAAATATGAAATTCACTTATGTGATACTCGTATTGCCCCTTCTACTTTTTGCCGAACCTTCGTTTGGGCAACAAACATTTATCATAAATACTGCCGCGCACCCTCCCTTTCACACTGCCGATGAGAAGGGCATAATTGATCGCCTCCTCAAGGAAGCATTCAGGCGCTTGGGTCATCGCCTTAAAGTTATCAAACTCCCTGCGGAAAGAGCCCTGCTAAACGCAAATAGTGGCCTTGACGACGGCGATGCTTTTCGGATTGGAGGGCTAGAGAAATCATACCCAAATTTAATTTCCGTACCCGAGAGCCTGTACACAATTTCATTTGTCGGATTTACCAAAAAAAATAACGTTAGCCTCAATGGATGGAAAAGCCTCCGTCCTTTTTCGGTCGGCATTATTACTGGCTGGAAAATCTTTGAACAAAAATCCTCCCTTATGGGACAAGTTGCAACGGCCACGAACGCGGATCAACTATTCAAAATATTAGTCCACAACCGCGTAGACCTTGTACTCTATAGTAAATTGCCAGGACAGTTTTATATCCGGAAAAATAAGCTGGATGGGATAAGAATTCTACAACCTCCCCTTAAAAAGGTGGATATGTTCTTGTACCTAAATAAAAAGCATAAAGGCCTCGTCTCTAAAATATCGAGGGTTCTGCGTGCAATGAAGGCGGACCGAACCTACCAGGAAATAATTGACCCGATGCTATTGCCCGAAATAATCAACTAAGCGCATTCCATATTTAAGCCCCAACGGAAAGTACCATGCCCCCAACCGATAATGAAAATTCAGGGATCAAAGATATCGAAGACCTCGTCACCCTGAGCGAGGCCCAATTGACCCGCCTCATTCAATCGGTTGACGAACGCACCCTGGCGGTCGCCTTAAGAACCGCCTCCGAAGAAGTCAAAATCGCCGTCTTCACCGCCCTGCCGGGAAAGGCCTCTGATCCCATGAACAACACGCTGGGCATGATCGGCCGCATATCTTTTGAAGAATTAGAGGCGGCGCAGAAGGAAGTGGTAGAGCGGGCGAATGGGGTGTTGGGGAAAGTGGGTTAGGAAGAAGACCCGACCTGAGTTCCCTAAAATCCTAAGCCGATAAGAAGACCTATATCTACTCCCCGTCCTTCGAGACGCGCTTCCAGCGCTCCTCAGGATGAGGTTCTTTTTTGATTTAAATAACATCCCCCTCCCCCACCTCATCCAGAGGCGGCGCAAAGCGCCGGGACTCGAAGGATGCTAAGAGGCAGGACCTAAATCAATAAATTCACAATTCAAGAATTGACCCCGTGGTCCTTGACCCCGTGGTCCTGCGTGGTTCAATTCAAGACTTGACCCCATGGCTTATTGTGTGTGACCGACCCCATGGGGTTGGTCATGGCCTGCCTTTTTTACTAGTAAAAATGATATTTAACACCTGCATAAAAAATAAGGTTATAACTAATTCAAGAAATTAATTAATAGATATTTTCTCACAATTACTGTATGATATTACATGAAGATAATCTGTTAATTTTGGAATAGAATAATGGCTACATTTGACCTAACCACGAGGGTTATTCCCGATGATCATAGCATTTGGGCATTGCACTCCGGGCGGAGGAAACGGCAATACAGTAACTTTAATGAATTCAATTGTGTGTTTTTAGAAGTCCCTGGATTTTCTGCAACGCCTTCAACTTTTGATAGTATTGAAACAATACGGCAACATCTGAGGATGTCTGATTCCGTAAAGCAATACTGCGAGGGTAGAACTGACACACCCCCATCTTACAATCCAAATACTTATGGTTCTGGTCCTGCAAACCGGGAGATTGCAAGAGAAAGGGGGTTTAACTCCGCAATAGGGAACGTACGGAGCCTATATAAAGAGGCAAAGGTTGGTGATTTGGTGATGGTCCCTGGTGTTGGTCAGTATGCGGGGGTCTTAATTGGCGAATTTACTTCTGAGTTTTCGCCCCGCGACGAAATCCGGGTTGTGCAGTTTGATGAAGAAAGCGTACCAATCCGTAAAGTTAAGTGGATATCAAAAAGTATAGAAAAACGGCGTTTCAGCCGGGCCATTTCGAGAGGACTGGAAAATCGTCACGCAATTATAAATCTAAACGAAGGAGTGAATTCTTCATTAAATGATATATCCATGGAAGTTTACCAGCGCGTCTATGACAATTTTACGATTGCTGGAAGGTCGAAAGCGACGTTCTTTGGAGAACGCTATAATTCACGTGACCCAGAAGGTATAATTGCGTCGGCAACCATAATAAAATATTTCTATTCTGCTTACCTGGCAGCGGAATTAGGGCGCCAACAAGAATTTGCGAATCTAAGTTACGAACGTGCGATAGCGGAATTTTATGACCCCGCTGCAGTTCAATATTTTAGTTTTAACTTTAATTCGCCAGGTGCTATCAAAGTTGCCATTAATACTATGGGCGCAGTTTTCGTTGTTTTGGTAATTGCAGTTGCTCTTGATAACATTAGCTTCAGTGAAGCAACAAACAATTTAAATGTTACGAATGGCGGAGTAACAATCGAATTGCCAGAATTACGCCAATCCTGCGATTTATACAGAGGCATTATGCAGTCCATTGGAGAGGAAGGATTTGAAAAAGTTAGGACTGAGTGCATGAGTGCTCGATCCACAATTGGATTAGATACACCAGTAAGAAGAACCGAATAATCGATGGCTCGTAACTACTGATAGCGAGGACATGTGAAAGTAATTTTATGAGATTTGGTAAAATATTTGCTAAGTATCTATGGAGAATCATTAGGCAAGAAAGTATGCCAGTATGGCTAACTCTCGTTCTTATCATCGTTGGCGCAATACTTACGAATTATTACGTACCTAAATTAAACCAAGATTTTGAAAAAGAAAAAATTCGTTCTGCCTATATCCTTAATAATTTGAATGATTTAAATAAAGAAACAACAAATATCCTTAATAATATTCGGAAACTAAATAATAATTTAGAAAATAAGAAAGAGAAAAAGAAAATTATTTTAATTATCGAAGAACAAATTACAAAACTACAATGGCGTGTAGTGGAGTACGATATAATTTTTGGCACTAAGGATATCAACGATCAAATCAAGTCATATCAGATTGACTTAAGCCGCCTAACGGAAACGATAAGGTCGAAGAAAGGAATCAATCCAAAGCTAGTCTTATGTCGTACAAGAAATTTTGTAATGTCATCGCATCGAATACTCCGCAAAATTGCTCGAAAGGTAGAGTTAAATATAGAGGCTATTCCTGTTTATAAAATTCCAGAGAATGCTCAATGCAATGCATCTTAAACGAGTCATTGGACCACTTTTTAGGTAATATTTAAGACATAATCATTCCATTTACTCCCGCAACCCTAGGGTTCAAACCGCTCCCCAATCCCAGGCTTACTCACCCCCAATCCTGGCAGTTCCCAAACCCCTGCCCCTGCCGGGTTATTTTCTGCCTGAATATTCGCATCAATCAGGTACGGCGTTTTGGCGGCGATGGCGGCTTTGATGGCGTCGCCTAGGTCGTCGGCGCGGTCTACGCTGACGCCCGTGACACCCGCCGAGCGGGCCATGGCGGCGAAGTCGGGGTTGTAGGGTTCGCCGGTTTCTGGGTGCTTGAAGTCGGTGGCGAGTTCGCGGCCTCCCACATATCCCCGTTGCAGGCCGCGGATCGAGGCATAGGCGTAGTTGTTCCACACCACCCACACCGCCGGGATGTTGTATTCGACGGCGGTGCCCAAAACGTTGGCGTGCATGAAGAACGCGCCGTCGCCGCAGACCGAAACACAAGGCCGATCCGGCGCGGCGAGCGCGGCACCCAGCACGCCCGCAACCCCAAAGCCCATCGGGCCAAAGCCCATGGAGCCGATCAGCGAGTCGGGGCGTTTGGGATTGCAGAACTGCAACAGCCAGTTGTGGTGGATGCCAATGTCGGAGACCAAAATCGCGTCTTCCGGCAGGGCATTGTCAATCACATGGGCGGCGCGTTGCGGGTGAATGGGGCTGGAATCGTCCTTGAACCCAGGGGCGATGAAAGCGTTCCATTCATCTTTGTAGCCATTGAGGGCAGCGAGCCAGTTGGCCCGGCGTTCCGGCAAGGCGGGCAATTCCGCATGACCGTCCACCGCGTGCAACACTTGGCGCATAAACGTCCGCACGTCCGCCATCAACCCCAAGGCAACCGGGTAGTTTCGCCCGATTTCGTCCGGGTCAATGTCCACATGGATCAGCTTGGTCGGGGGGATGTTGAACGAATAGCCCTGAATCCAAGTGCTCGACGTCCGATCATCAAACCGCACGCCCAGCGCCAGCAAGACATCGGCCTGACGCGTTGTTTGATTGGCCTGATAGAACCCGTTCCGCGCAACCAGCCCCATCGCCAAAGGATGATCGCTGCTGATCGCCCCCGCTCCACTGGCCGACCAAGTTACCGGAATGTGGAGTTTTTCAGCCAGCGCCAACAGGTCGTCCGTCGCCCCGCCGTACTTCACCCCTTGGCCGACGATGATCGCCGGACGTTCGGCTGCCAATAACATTTTTACGGCTTTCTCAACCCCTTCCGGGTCGGCGCCACAGCGGCACGAAATATTACCGCTCCATTCTTTCGGATCAGGAACTTCTTCCGCCGCGGCTTCTTTAAAGATATCAAACGGCACGTCCAGCACCACCGGCCCGGGCCGTCCCGTGACCATGGTCTTCCATGCTTGGCGCACCATCTGTGGCATCTGTTCGCCGCGGGTTGGCTGGAACACTTGTTTGCAGTAGGCCTGCACGGTCGAGGGGAAATCGGCTTGGTATTTTCTGTAGAGTTCCTGAAACGCGCCGCGATTGAATTGGCTGGTCGGCACGTTGCCGGTGACGGCAAAGAACGGCACAGAGTCCAAATACGCGTTGCCAAGGCTGATCGGCATGTTGGCCGAGCCCGGCCCGCAAGACGTAAACGTCGCGGTCGCTTGGCCGGTCACCCGGTAATACACATCGGCCATAAAGCCCGACACACTTTCATGGTGGACGGAGACGGTTTCGATCTCGTCTGAGCGTTCATACAACGCATCGATGAAACCAATGTTGCCATGGCCACAGAGCCCGAAGGCATACGGCACGTCTTCTTTAATGAGATGGTCAACGATCACCTGACCGCCGTTGAGTTCGTTGGTTTTAGCCATGGGAAGGGTCTCCGAAATATTGGTAAATCAAAGGCGAACTATTAACCATTCTTCGGGAAGGGTAAAGGGCGACGAGCGAGTTCTACTCAGCATCCTTCGAGACGCGCCAAGTGGCCCTCCTCTGGACGAGGATTTTTTTACATTCAAAAATAAACCTCATCCAGAGGAGCCGCGAAGCGGTGTCTCGAAGGATGCTGAGTAAAGCGCCTTACTCCGCCGCAGCCGCGTTTTGGGTCCAGGCGGTTTCGATGGCATCGCTGACGGCGCTGATTTGGGGCAGCTTCCGGAACGTATCCAATTGATCGAATAGCGCCGGGATGCGCTCTGTTGATAGCACCCGCCCGGCGCAGTCAGAAAACTTGTCCCACATCTCATCCCGGCTCATCGGGTGATCCGGCCCACGGCCCAGGCGGTGATCGATCCGGCGGTTGAAGGTCTCGCCTGATTTCTTGGTCACGGTAACTTCCGCGCCAAACTGATTGTCGCCGTCATACGCCATGTCAGGGTGCGCCCCCATCGAAACCATCGGCATCAGGTCGCGCACGGCAGTATCTTGAACGGCGGAGTCTTCAAACGAAGACAGGACAACACGCCGGTCGGTCAGTGTCCTCGCCATCAAGTATTGCAGACTAAATTTCCCACCCAACCCGGTTTCCGGATTGGGGTTATCCGTATGCGGCAACCGGTTCGGGTTCGCCAGCACATCAATCTTCACCACGTTGTCCGGCGTTAGGTCATGTTCATCGCTCAGTTCCATCAGGCAATTAATCGCCGTGTGGGTGCTGCCGCAGCAAGGAAATTGTTTCAAGCCAAACGCAGGGCTGACGATCTCCAACGGGTCGGCCCAGTTTTCAAACAGCTTGGCAGCATCAAAATTGCCCTCGCCGTTGAAGACTTGGAAATACCCTTGCTTGTGTTCGAACGCTTCGTCCCTGGCCGTGAAACCGTCCTTGGCGATCATCACCGCCATCATCCCGTCCCGCAGGCAATGACCAACATGCAGCGGCTTGACCATGGTGCCAAAATTCGCCTTCACACCACTGGCCATGGACGCGGCGATGGCGAGTGCTGTTGCCATTTGATCTTTATCCAAACCCATCAAGCGCCCGGCTGCGGCGACCGTGCCGAAAATTCCCAGCGTCACCGTCGGATGCCAGCCACGATTATAATGATACGGATGCAGCGCATGGCCGAAGCGGCTTTCGGTTTCAAACCCAGCAACATAGGCGGTGATCGCGTCTTCGCCCGAAACCGCCTGCATCTCCCCCACCGCCATAATCGCCGGGACCAGCGGCACTGACGGATGACCGCCGATCCCCCAGGCGAAATCATCGAAATCCAACGCATGAGACGCGGTGCCATTGATCAGCATCGCGTTCATCGGATCGGTCCGTCGGCCCGAAGCATAGGCGAGGCAAGGACCGCCTGCCGCCAGAGCACCCGGCAACCGTTCAAGAATCTGCGTACAGTCTTCCGTCGCCCCCGCCAAGGTCACACCAACCGTGTCTAGAAATGCGATCTCCGCCCAACGCACCGCCTGTTCCGGCAGGTCGGCATACTTAAAATCCAGAATTCGTTCTGCGAGGTCGTGAGCGATGGTCATGGCTAGTCCTTCATCTTTTCCAAACGTGCCTTAATCGTGCGCAGTCGGCCTTTCAAATGCAAGGTTTTTGGGGGTATGATTTTACAACGTGAGAAGGAGATCCAGAGGATGTCAAATCAAACGATCCAAATCGAACCGGTTTCAGGTGCGTTAGGGGCTGAGATCTCCGGCGTCGATTTGGGGGAAGACCTGAGCGATCAAACCATCGCTGAAATTCGCGCAGCACTGCTTGAACACTTGGTCATCTTTTTCCGCGATCAGGCACATATCACGCCCAACCAGCAAGCGAAGTTTGCGGAACGGTTTGGCCCGCTGGTTGATTATCCCTTGGTGAAGGGCCTTGAGGAGGCTCCCCACGTCATTCCCGTCATAAAACTGCCCGAAGAAAAAATTAACTTCGGCGGTCTTTGGCATGCCGATACCACGTATCTTGAAGAACCACCGTTAGGTACATTTTTGCTCGCCCGGGAATTGCCACCATCCGGTGGGGATACAGAATTCGCAAACATGTACTTGGCTTATGAAGCATTGTCGCCCGCATATCAAAAATTTCTAGACGGCCTGACAGTGGTCAATACATCGGCCAAGGCCCGCGTCAGCGATACCCGCAAACATCGCGTTGCTGAGCAAGAAGAACCTGCACCCAAAGAACTCATCGCCGAGCACCCCGCTGTTCGCACCCATCCGGAAACCGGGCGAAAGGCGCTGTTCGTAAATCTTGCCCATTCGGTCCGCTTCAAGGAACTGAGCATCGAAGAAAGCCAGCCCATTCTAGAATTCCTTTTTGCTCACTTGAATAAACCGGAATTCACATACCGTTTCCGCTGGTCCGAAGGTGCCGCCGCGTTCTGGGACAACCGCGCCAGTCAGCACAATCCGGTCAACGATTATCACGGCTACAAACGCGTCATGCACCGGATCACAATTGCCGGAGATCGTCCTGTTTAGGAGATAAAGTTAGCGTGGTTTATCCACCACGATAATCGGTTCGTTCTTATAGCGACCTTCGCAGTCGTCGATCGACTTCTTAACCAATGCCGCCTTGAAACCATAATCGAATTCAAGCCATCGCAGTTTATGCTCTGGACTTACGCCGGCCTCGGTGAGGGATTGCTTGAGGAGTTCGTGGCGGATCAGAAAAACCTCTTCGGTAACGAACATATGGCAATGGGCCGTCGCCGGTGGCCGCCCGCCGTAAATTTTTGGTCCGCCCAAAATCATCATCATGAATTCGGTCTGCTGGGACTCCAGATGGTTCCGGTCATTGCCTTTGAAGAAATCCTTAAGCCAAGGATGGCTGAGCAATTTGTCGTATAATCTTTTATGAACCCGTTCGATGCACGGCCGACCGCCAACATCGTCGTATAAATTTGTCGTCATGTTAATTAAAATCCGTCTCTAGCGTTCTCAAGCAAATCGCGAGCCGTGGGAAGAAGTCTCAAGATCAATGGCAACACGGCTCACGCATCATAGACAACAACTTATGAAAAAACAGTAAGCATTAAATTAACCGCGAAAAGGCGGGGACTTTGCCTTTATTTTTTGTTTCTGGCCTTTGGAGTCGAATTCCGCAAAGATATTTTGGACCGCTTTCACCTAAGGAAAAACCAATGACATCCATCGACATATCCCCCGAAGACATGACGAAGCGAATTGCGCGCTTTAAGGACTTGAAACCTTACAAGGAGTCGATCATGGAAAGTACGGGGGTTCCGGCCGAGGCGATTGGATTTGTCTCACCCAAGGCGGTGTATCCCATCATGTCGCCGGAAGGCTGGACAGGGCGCTCCGCAGTTGCGCCGATCAAAGGCCGAGATGGGTTGACGGTGGTTATCGCTGAATGCCTGCCGGGCGACAAACCAGGGCTTCATAGTCACGCCAAGACGGTTGAGAATTTCTTATGCCTGAACGGCCGCTTTAGAATTTCCTGGGGCGAGGACGGTGAGAACTCAACCGAATTGGAACCGCTCGACTTTATCTCCGTCCCTGCCGGTGTTTATCGTGATTTTGAGAACATATCTGATGAAACAGCGCGACTTCTGGTGACCATACAAATCCCCGAAGGCGACCCCCGAGATGAGGTTGTTTTTCATCCCCATGTGGGCAAGGCCATCGCCGATAAGTTTGGTGAAAAGACGGTCGACGCTATGGGAAGCGTTGGCTTTAAATTCGCCGACCGCATGGCGGACAAATAACGCCTTATTCGACAACGACCTTATGATTAACGGTGGGGTTTAGCGGGCACGAGAAAACATACTTCCCGGGTTTCAACTTTATCTTGTAGTCTTTGGTTTTACCCGTCGTGAGGCCACCGCCGGAGGTACTGGGCAGCAAGGCCCGGTCGACCAAAGAGGCTCCCCGGATCCAGAACCCGAGTGAATACGGCACGTTTTTATTGGTCACCCGGAAAATGTAATCGCCAGCCTTGAGGTTCATAACTTTGGACTTCGCCAGGCGTTCACTGCCCGACTTGGCATTGATCGCATCGCAATCGGCTTTCTTAGTCGATTTAAATTTATGGTCGGTGCCGTGTTCCGGCTCGACAAACTGACACGGCGTTTGGGTCAGCGTAATGACAGTCGGGGTTGCTGCCTGGGCGCCCATTGCAAATGAAATCACAAAAGCACCCGCAAGGGCGACACCGCCCCCTAAACTTTTAAAACCGGTATTCTTTAACATCTTCATCTCCATTTTTTTGCCGCCCATGGCTGTAATGGTCTTTATTTAGGTTTCCACAGCCCCAATTACAAACCTTCGGCCCCTCAAATCAGCATCACAGATGTGTGAATACTTAGATTAACGCTGGATCGGCAGATTTATTCCCAAATTTCTGACGAAACGAAGATTTCTCCTTGGGCCAGCTTTCGCGCTGTGCGGAGAATTTCAGCGGAACGAACATCCATATCGTCCCCGGTGAGTTCATAATCGATACCAACCTCAATCGCACCAAGCGGGTGTTCGATCAGAATTGTCGCAGGCGTGCCGTCGGGCCGGTCTAATAACCCATCCGAAATCGTCCCTGGCGTGAGGGCACAGGCCGCCAAACACTGCGATGATGTCGCGGCACAGGTTGGGTGGGTTTGCCAGGGCATAAAATACCGCACAGAAATTGTGCCGCCATTTTTGGCGGGTGAGAACAAACCAAACTTTGGGACAACTGATTTACTCACATCCCCCAGGCCCATCGCTTCACCGGCTTGCAAGCGGATGGACTCCATTTTGGCAAAGAGCCCTTTGTTCGCATCAAGCTCCTTCTGGGTTTCATAACCCGTGATCCCAAAATCTGACGCCCGGCCAATGACACACGGCATCGTCACGTCCATGCAGGTGACCTCTGTCCCATCAAAGGTGTCGCGTAGATTTCCCGTTGGCAGGAACTTTCCGGTCTTTGATCCGACGACCTTCATGAACCTAAGCTTAATCGGGGCGTGAGTGCCGGGCACACCATCGATCGCCGCATCGCCCTCATACTTCACATTGCCATCAGGCGTTTGCACAGTGGAAACAAATCGCGCACCGGTATTCACGGAGCGAATTTTCACTTCAGTCGTTTCTCCTTCGGGCGCGATGTAACCCATTTCAATCGATGCCGGTCCAACGGTGCTGAGCATATTCCCGCACGTGGCGCTGAAATCAACGAGCCGGTCTTCGACCTGAACCTGGGCAAAGAAATAGTCAATATCGGCCCAGTCATCATCTGAGGGCGATAATATGGGAACCTTCGTTGTCACCGCATTTCCGCCGCCAACGCCATCGATATTCAAAGGATGCCCAGACCCAACAGCAGAGATCAGGAGCGCTGCCAATGTATCGCGATCTTCGGGCAGATCGCTTGCCTTGAACACAGGCCCCCGGGACGTCCCGCCCCGCATGAACATGAAAGGTATCGCGCGTTGGTCTGTCATTTTGAACCTCCTTTATGCAAAGCCATACAACGCTGCCGCATTGCCGCAGATGATCTTCTGGCGGGTTGCTTCGGGGACGTCGCCCAATTCTTGTTGGATGAATTCCTTCGAATCCGGCCAGACCCCATCAGGGTGTGGGAAGTCTGACCCCCACATGATGTTGTCTTCACCCAAGACATCCAGCAACCTGATCCCGATCGGGTCGGTTTGATAGGTCGCATAGCATTGACGCTTCCAGTAATCCGACGGCTTCATGGTCAGGGTCAGGTCTTTGAACTGTTCCTCCCATTCGAAATCCATGTGGTCGAGGATGTAGGGAATCCAGCCGATGCCGCTTTCCGCAATCACGATCTTGAGTTTCGGGAAGGCTTCCAATACGCCGCCATAAATTATTTCCATCAACACCCGGCCCATGCCCAACTGGAACCCGGTGACATACACCGCCCAGGCTTGGCGTTGCTGCAAGGGGGGCAGCTTCTCCATCGGGGGCCGTCCGCCGCCGATGGTGTGAAAGTTGAGTGGTAAGCCAGAGTCTTCTGCCGCTGCCCAGAGCGGATGCCACACCGGATCATACAACGGCACCATACCGGTGGTCAGCGGCACTTCGATCCCGCGCACGCCGCCCATGGCCGCGACCCGTTTGATCTCCGCCACCGCATAATCAATGTCGTTGTTGGGGATACAGGCCAACCCTGCGAAGCGTTCGGGATGGGTCTTACAGAACCCGTCCAGCCAGTCGTTATAAATACGCGTGACCTCAACCGCCGCTTCCGCATTGCCCATGCGCTGGGCGGCACCCAAGACACCGAACAGGACTTCGGCTTGGATGCCATCCAAGTCTTGGTCCTTCACCCGTAGATCAGGATCAGTCAGGCGGCGAATGCCCGCCTTGCCATCCGAATAAAGCCCGGTTTCTGCCATCCGGTCAGAGCGTTGAATTTCGCCCGGCTTATATTCGCGTCCGCCAGAGCCCATGCCGTTCATTAGCCCAAACGATGCGCCCTGATCGGTCACCCACACCGGCCCGATCTCACCATCAACCACATGCGGCATTTGGTCTTTTAGGGCGGCAGAAGCGTTGGCGGTAAAAAGATCAGGCGGCAGCCAGATCAGATCGACGTGGCAGTCTGCGGAAATAATCTCGTACTTCATTTTTTTATTCTTTCTTGGTGAGGAATAACCATCGCATACTTTCCCCCAACACAAAGGGGGAGTCCATGGCCAATCACGAGAACAATCGCCAAAAAAACTCACGATGGAAAATTAGGCCCAGGGGCTCGAACTGGGGAGATTTTGGCCCGGATGACCAAAAGGGTCGGTTGAACCTGCTGACGCCTGAGAAAGTCATGCAAGGCGTGGCCGAGGTCAAGGAAGGCAAATCCTTCTGCCTCAGCCTGCCGTTGGATTACCCTGGCGGCAATTCGGTCAACCCAAAACGCCACCCGCCGCAACTGCGCCCGACGTATCATGAAGGCCACGAATACTACAACATGGCGTGGTCCAAACTGGTGCCCGGCCTGACCGATGTCAGCGCCGATGATGTCGCGATCATTCATACCCAGTATTCGACACAATGGGACAGCCTCGCCCACTTTGGCGGCGAGTTCGATGCCATGGACGACGGCACACCCGAACGCATGTACTACAACGGCTTTCGCGCCGGCACCGATGTCATGGCTCTGGACGATGGCGATTTCGAAGGCGTCGCCGCGCACCAACTCGGCATTCACAACATGGCTGAAACCTGCGTGCAAGGCCGCGCCGTGATGCTCGATTTCCACGCGCATTATGGCGACGAACGGGTGCGGGTAAACTACGACATGCTCGAAAAAATCATGGCCGACGACGCCATAGAAATCGAGCCCGGCGACATGCTGCTGATCCACACCGGCTGGGGCCAGATGATCCTAGAGATGAACCTCGACCCGGACGCCGAAAAACTCCACCGCTCCTGCGCCGTGCTCGACTCCCTCGACCCCAAAATTCTCGAATGGGTGACCGACTCCGGGATCGCTGTCATCGCCTCAGACAACATGGCCGTCGAAGACATCGGCGGCCCGCCCCGCCAGAACATAAAAGGCTCAAGACTCCCGCTGCACGAACACTGTTTGTTCAAACTGGGGATACACCTAGGCGAGATTTGGTATCTGACGGAGTTGGCTGGATGGCTGAGGGAGAATGAGCGGTCGAGGCTGTTACTGACGGCACCGCCGTTGAGATTGACGGGGGCGGTGGGGTCTCCGGTTATGCCGGTGGGGACTGTTTAGGGGATATTCACAATTCAAGACTTGCCCCCTAAAACTAAGTTTTTTTTATGTCTTGATATACATTGCAATTAAACCGATGATTGAATTTTTACATTCTGTATGTTTATTAATATTAGAAATAAAATACTACTACAGAAGGATAACCTATGTATTTAAAATCAATTCAATCTGAAGGGGTGTTGCCTATTCAGACATTTTCGGTTGATGAATTATCTGATGTCGTAGTGCTTGCGGGGCCAAATGGCGTAGGAAAAAGCCGTTTAATAAATTCCCTAATTTCACATCTGCAGAATCCCACTCCTGTACTTACGTCTACACTCATCATTGAGGCCACAACGAAAGAAGAATTAGATGCATGGGGGCAGAGGGAACTGAATACATCAGTTCCAGAAGATTGCACAAAACTTACAGCAACCCTTCAGTCTAATAGACTTAGGAGAAATTGGAAAAGTAGTGTTCTCAATTTTGAAAGCAATAGGACGATTCAAAAAATTAAACCCTATGCTTTTTCATGGGATATTACGGATCCTGACGAAGAATCAATTGGTTGGAATTTTACTTTTGGCGGCCTTCAGAATAGGTGGCAAGATACACTTCATGCCATCCTGCGAAAGGTTGAGGCTAGACGTAAAAAAATCGCTGATAAAGCGGAAGCCTTAATACTAGCTGGCGAAGAGAACATGGAGCTTAATTTTAAAGACCCTCTTGCTCCTTTCAAAGAAGCCTTTAGCCAACTTCTTGCACCAAAAATTCTTCTCGATGCAACCGCAAAAGAACAAGACCTTTTCTTTGAATCTGAAGGTTCTCGGCACTCTATTAATGCCCTAAGTTCTGGAGAAAGAGAGGTCGTAAATATTGTTTTTGATTTTCTGCTCCGAAACCCAAGTGACTGCATTGTTTTCTTTGATGAACCTGAACTTCATTTGCACCCTGAGTTAAGTTATAAACTGATTCAAACCCTACGTTCAGTAGGAGAAAGGAATCAGTTTGTTTTCTGTACGCACTCACCTGATATCATCACTGCTTCTCTTGACAACACAGTTGTTTTTATCTCGCCGGTAAAATCGAGTGAGAATAACCAAGCCATAATTGTAAAAGATGATGATGAAACTAATGAGGCATTAAAACTTCTTGGTCAATCCATCGGAATTATATCGTTAGGAAGAAAAATTGTTCTTGTTGAGGGTGCAAAATCGAGCTTAGACAAACAAACTTACGGAGTGTCTAACGTCAGCGCCTATGGAACAAATTAGCGGGATTGCATAAGAGAGGATTTTTAGCTCATCGTAGTGACCGAAGGGAACGAAGATGAGACAGAAATCGCAGACACGTCAGACGGGTGCAGCCAAGGCAATCAAGG